>CAJPTB010000102.1 GCA_905373325.1 uncultured Ancrocorticia sp. | reverse complement strand
CGAACGGTGGCCGGTGGCCAGATACTTCAAAGACCTGTCGGGGCCCTCCGACGCCGCTCAGGCACGCCGACCCTCCGCTCGGGCCGATGTGCCCTAGACTTGATCCATGACTTTTCGACCAATTCGCATCGTGGGCGATCCCGTCCTGCGCACGCCGTGCTCACCCATTGACGAAATCACGTCGGGGGTGAAGGCGCTGGTCGAAGACCTCGTCGAGAACGTCGACATGGACGGACGCGCAGGCCTCGCGGCAAATCAAATCGGTGTCTCTTTGCGCGCATTCTCCTGGAACATCGAAGGTGAGATCGGTTACATTCTCAACCCGGTTATCGTCGAGCTTTCCGACGACGAATTCCAAGACGGCGAAGAAGGGTGCCTGTCTGTCCCGGATCTGTGGTTCCCGACGAAGCGCGCGTTGTACGCCCGTGCCGAGGGATCCGACCTTGACGGACGGAAAAAGGTCGTCGAAGGCGAAGGTCTCATGGGACGATGCATTCAGCACGAAGTCGATCACCTTGACGGGCATCTGTACATCGACAGGCTCGATCGGGAGACTCGGAAGAAGGCGATGAGGGCGATAAGGGACCTCTGAGGGTCGGCACGGACGTCGGCCCCGCACCGGCGGCGGTTTTCTTTTGCCTATGGCGTTTTCCCTCGTGATGTGGCACGATAGGAGGGATTCCTCCGGCAGGGTGACAAGGGGAAAGCCACCTAAAGGAGGAACGCCATGAGTGCAAAACACGCCACCCGAGGCGTCATATTCATACACTCGGTATCGCCCGCCGTTCGGCCGCACGTCGAATGGGCGGTGTCCAGTGTGCTCGGATACGACGTGCGGTTCGAATGGACCGCACAGCCAGCGTTGCCTTCGATGAGCCGCGCTGAGGTCTCTTGGGTGGGCGACGTCGGAACCGGAGCGATGCTTGCCTCCGCCCTGGGCGGGTGGGAGCATCTGCGCTTTGAGGTCACCGAGGATGGAACAGCGGTGAGCGAGGGCGGGAGATGGTCAGCCACACCCGGCCTCGGGATCTTCTACGCCCAGACGGACCTCATGGGCAACGTCGTCGTGCCGGAAAATCGAATCCGCGCTGCGATCGACCAGGCGGGGGGAGACGCGCATGAGATGCGTCGTTTGCTCAATCTTGCCCTCGGGCAGGCTTGGGACGACGAGCTCGAGCCTTTCCGCTACGCCGGTGCGGGCGCGCCGGTTCGGTGGCTCCACCGAGTCGGGTGAGGCCCGGTCCGCGGCGCCTGCGATGACTTGCCGTGACAGTCGCCTCAATCGATGAGCAGGACCCCGCCGGGGTCCTGCTCATCTGTTTCGCCGCTGTCCGTCTAGGCTCGATCCTTCTCCGCCAGATCGAGGAGCTCGCCCAACGTGCCCGCCCCGGCGACGCCGGCGTCGGGAAGCGTCCGCTTGGCCTCCGTCTCAATGGCCCGGGCGACGACCCATCGAGTGACGACGTCGACCGACGCCAGGTCGAACGCCTCGTCCGCGTCGCCGACGCCTTCCCGTTCGAGGGCCGCCCGGGCGGCGTCGCCGGCTGCTTGGCGATCCATGCTTCCCCTTCCTTGGTAGTCTTTTGTGTACCGTGCAATGTGAGTATGCCAGAAGGGAAGGTGCACGCATGGTCCGCTACGTCGAGATTCATCCCGTCGATCCCCAGCCCAGGCTCGTTGACAAAGTGGTCGAGCACATACGGTCGGGCGAAGTCATCGCCTTTCCGACCGATTCGGGCTACGCGCTCGGCTGTTCGCTCGGAAACAAAGAAGGCCTGGAGCGGATCCGCTCGATCCGCCAGGTAGGAGACAAGCACCACTTCACACTCCTGTGCCACGACTTCGCCCAGCTGGGGCAGCTGGCGATCGTCGGCAACTCGGAGTTCCGACTTATCAAATCCCTCACGCCCGGCCCGTACACATTCATCCTCAAGGGGACGAAGGACGTCCCGCGCATCTCGGTCAATCCGAAGAAGCACACAGTGGGCGCGAGAATCCCGGACCACAGGATCAGCCAGGCGATCCTCGAATCCTTGGGGGAGGCCATGCTCACATCCTCGCTCATCCTTCCGGGAGAGGAGGACCCGATGGTCAACGGGTGGGAGGTCAAGGACGACCTCGGGCATGTCGTCGACGTCGTCGTCGAAGGCCCGTGCGGAGAGGGCGGCCCGACCACCGTTCTCGACTTTGTCAAGGGCAAGATCGCCCGCGTCGGAGCCGGAAGCGTTGAGGGAATCGAGTTGTGAGCGGAGGCCGCACGCTAGGGCCGGCGCTTTTCGACGTGGACGGCACACTCGTCGACTCCATGGACGCCGTCGCTGAGACGTTCGACCGAATCATGCGGGAAGAGGCGGGAATCGTCCACCCCCGCGAATACTACCTGCGGTTCGTCGGGCCGCCGCTGTCCGAGTCCTTCGCCGAGTTGGGCGTCGACCCCGGCTATTTTGTCGGCGCCTATCGGCGGCGCTATTCGGCGAAGGAATTGGAGCTGAGCCTCTTCGACGGAATCGAGGCCATGCTTGAGCGCCTGCATGAGGCGGGCGTGCCCATGGCGATCGCCACGTCGAAGAGGACCGAAGCCGCCGTCGCCCTTCTCGAGCGCCTGGGCGTCGCGCGACGCTTCGTCGCGGTCTGCGGGGCAGACGAATCTCGCGGCCGCACAGCCAAGCATTGGATCGTCGGCGATGCGCTGGAGGCCCTTGAGGCGGCCGGCGTCAATGCGTCGAACGCCGTCATGGTGGGGGACAGGAAGTACGACGTCCACGGCGCGGCCGCGCACGGCCTGCCGACCGTGCTTGTCCGCTGGGGCGCCGCTCCCGAAGAGGAGTACGCGCTGGCCTGGCGAACGGCGGAGACTCCCGATCAACTGGCTGACCTGCTGATCGCCGGAGTCTCCTAACCCGCCGCCTAGGCTGCGGTTCCCGTCGAGAGGCGCCTGCTTCGAAGCCTCTAGGCTCCGAAGCCTTGAGCCCTCCTTCGGGGGCTGCCTTTTCTATGCCTGGCCTCCGTAAGAGAGCGTCACGGCCGTGCCAGTCACGGAGACCATGAGCATGTCGCCCTGCCCGAGGACCTCGTAGTCGAGGTCGACGCCCACGACGGCGTCGGCCCCAAGCTTCTCAGCGCGCTCGACGAGCTCTTCCTGGGCGCTCTCGCGGGCCGCTTGAAGCTCGTTCTCGTACCCTTGCGAACGCCCGCCGAAGAGGTTGCGCAGGCCCGCGCCGATGTCCTTGAACAGGTTGACGCCCGCAATGACCTCTCCGGTGACCAGGCCAAGGTATCTGTCGATCTTGAAGCCTTCGATGCCGTTGGTCGTGGTGACGATCATAGTGCCTCCTTTCAGGCCAGATCTTCGGGAACCGGATCCGCCGCGTTGGGATTGAACAGGTCGTATTTGTCGATCGCCTGCTTGACGGTCGACCGGTCGATCTTGCCTTGGTCGGCAAGGCCCTGAAGGGCGCGCACCGCCATGGAGGCGGCGTCGATCTTGAGGAATCGGCGGGCGGCGGGCCTGGTGTCGGAGAAGCCGAAGCCGTCGGCGCCGAGCGTGTAGTAGTCTCCCGGCACCCATTTTGCGATCGCGTCCTGAACCTGGTGTTCGAAGTCCGACGTCGCCACGAACGGGCCTTCGGCGCCTTGCAGCTTGGCGCTCACGTAGGGCACGCGAGGCTCGGCCTCCGGGTGGAGGAAATTGTGCTCGTCTGCCTGAAGGGCATCCTTGCGCAGCTCGTGCCACGAGGTGACAGACCACACGGCGGCCTGCACGCCCCAATCCTCGGCGAGCATGCGCTTGGCCTCGCGGGCCCACGGAACCCCCACGCCCGAGGCGAGGAGCTGGACGCGCGGCCCGTCCCCCTCGGCGGGTTCAAGGAGGTAGAGGCCTTTGACAATGCCTTCAACGTCGACGCCGTCGGGCTGGGCCGGCTGATGGATGGGCTCGTTGTACACAGTCAGGTAGTACATGACGTTCTGGTCGCGCCCGTCCGACCCGTCGCCGTACATGCGCACGAAGCCGTCCTTCATGATGTGCGCGATCTCATAGGCGTAGGCCGGATCGTACTGGACGATGGCGGGATTGGTCGATGCAAGGACGGGGGAGTGCCCGTCCATGTGCTGCAGGCCCTCGCCGGCCAACGTCGTGCGGCCGGCGGTCGCCCCGACGATGAATCCGCGCGCCATCTGATCGCCCGCTGCCCAGAACTGGTCTCCCGTGCGCTGGAAGCCGAACATCGAGTAGAAGATGTAGAACGGGACCATCGGGACGTTGTGAGTCGCGTAAGAGGTGCCCACAGCCTGGAAGGCGGCCACCGAGCCGGACTCGGAGATGCCCGTGTGCAAGAGCTGGCCGCTCTCAGACTCCTTGTACGAAAGGAGCAGGTCGTGGTCCACGGAGGTGTACTGCTGGCCCAGCGTGTTGAAGATCTTGGCCGTCGGGAACATCGCGTCGAGGCCGAAGGTGCGCGCCTCGTCGGGAATGATCGGCACCAGCCTGAAGCCGAAGGCCTTGTCTTTGGCGATGTCTTTGATGAGGCGTACGAGCGCCATGGTGGTGGCGACCTTCTGCTTGCCGGAGCCGGTGGTGATGGCGTCGTAGTGCTTCTGGGCGGGAAGCTCGACCCCTCCTGAGAACACCCGGCGTTCGGGAAGGTACCCGCCGAGCTGCTTGCGGTGCTCGACCATGTATTCCATCGCAGGCTCGCTCGGATCCGGTTTGAAATACGGCGCGTTGTAGGGATCCTCGAGCTGCGCGTCGGAGATGTCCAGGTGCAGGGTGTCGCGCAGCAGGCGGAGGTCGGCCGAGTTGAGCTTCTTCATCTGGTGCGTCGAGTTGCGCCCGGCGAAGTTCGTCCCGAGGGCATAGCCCTTGACCGTGTGGGCCAAAATGACGGTCGGCTGGCCCCTGTAGGCCGTCGCGGCGCGGTAGGCGGCATAGACCTTGTGATAGTCGTGTCCGCCGCGTTTGAGCGACCAAATCTGATCGTCGGTCCAGTCCGCGACCATCGCCTTGGTCCGCGGGTCGCGGCCGAAGAACGAATCGCGCACAAAAGAGCCGTCGTTGGCCCTGAAGCCTTGGTAGTCGCCGTCGCGCACCTCGTTCATGAGATTGACGAGGGCGCCTTCTTTGTCGGCCTGGAACAGCACGTCCCATTCGCGGCCCCAGATGACCTTGATGACGTTCCAGCCTGCGCCCTTGAAGAAGGCTTCGAGCTCCTGGATGATCTTTCCGTTGCCGCGCACGGGCCCGTCGAGGCGCTGGAGGTTGCAATTGACCACGAAGGTCAGATTGTCAAGCTGCTGGGTCGCCGCAAGCTGGAGCAGTCCGCGCGACTCGGGTTCGTCCATTTCGCCGTCGCCCAGGAAGCACCACACGCGCTGGTCGCTTGTGTCCTTGATGCTCCGATTGTTCAGGTACCTGTTGAACCACGCCTGATAGATAGCCGCGGCCGGGCCGATGCCCAGGGAAACGGTGGGGAATTCCCAAAAGTCCTGCATTTGGCGCGGATGCGGATAAGACGGAAGGCCGCGGCCGCCCGACTTTCTTGAGACTTGCTGCCGGAAGGAGTCCAGGTCCGCCTCGGTCAGGCGGCCTTCGAGGAAGCCGCGCGCGTAATTGCCGGGAGACGAATGCCCCTGGAAGAAGACCTGGTCGCCGCCTCCGGGGTGGTCCTTGCCCCGGAAGAAATGGTTGAACCCGACCTCGTAGAGGGTGGCCAAAGCGGCGAAGGAGGAGATATGGCCGCCCACGGCCAGTCCGGGGCGCTGCTGGCGCGTGACCATGACGGCGGCGTTCCATCGGACCCAGCGGCGGAACTGGCGTTCGAGGGTCTCGTCGCCGGGGTAGAGGGGCTCCTCTTCGACGGGAATTGTGTTGACGTAGGGGGTCGTCAGGTTCGGAGGGGTCTCGACGCCCTTGCGCCGGGCGTGTTCCTCCATGGACATGAGGATGTAGCGGGCGCGCTTGGGCCCGCCCGTCTGGATGAGGTCGTCGATCGACTCGAGCCATTCGCTGGTTTCCTCGGCGTCGATGTCGGGTACGTAGTTCGGCTGGCCGTTGATCAACGGTGATGCACCGGGCTGCACGCTCACTTGTTCTTCCTTACGTTTTGGTTTGTGGATCGCGTTGGCGGTGGATCGCACCGACGGGTCGAAGGTGCGGACGAAGGTCCCACAATGTTGCTTCCAGTGTAGCGGCGTTGGGTGTGTTTCGCAGATTCGAAAGTAAACGTTTGTCGTGAAAGCCTTCACCATTTGCCAAATCGGCCGGAATGGGGTGGGCTATTCACATGAGTTCTTTGGGATTCAACGAAGGCAGCATTGTTCAAGAATTCGGATACGACGACGACGTCGCCGAAGAGGTGCGCTCCGCGATCGAGCAGTCCACCGGCGAAGAGCTCGTCGATGAGGACTACGGCGACATTGCGGACGGCGCAATCGCTTGGTGGCGCGACGACGACGGCAATGCCGACGACTTGGCGGACCTTTTCCTCGACATGAAGGCAAATCTGGAATCTGACTCGGCGGTGTGCTGGCTCCTGGTGCCCGGTCCGCGCGAACCCGGGCATGTTTCCGCGGCGGTCGTCGAAGAGGCGGCGGAGACGGCCGGCCTCATGGCCACCACGAATGTGGCGGCGAGCAAGAATTGGACCGGAATTCGCCTGACGGCGACCGGCGCCAGGCGCTAAAGTAATCACTTGTGGCGTTGGCCCTTTGCCGGCCGACGCCGAGGGCCTGTAGCTCAGTTGGCAGAGCACTGCGTTTACACCGCAGGCGTCGTCGGTTCGAGTCCGACCGGGCCCACTATGGTCATCAA
>CAJPTB010000101.1 GCA_905373325.1 uncultured Ancrocorticia sp. | reverse complement strand
CGATCGCACAGGCCGGCGGCCGATTTGCGCGCCGCTCAGGGCGGGCAGGGGCATGGGGCGCGGGCGCGAAGCTTGTCGAGGTTGCCGGTCGGGCTTGCTGTGAGGTTGCCGGTTGAATGTGCTGCGAGGCTGCCGGCTGGGTCTGCAGCGAACCGCCCGTTTGCCCGTCGGGCTTGTCTCCGGACTGCGGGATGGGCGTGCCGGGAGACTGCCTCAGACGGCACGCGAGCCGTTGTGCGCGGAGGCTGGGGGATGCGACGCTCCCCTCGGAACAGGAGAATCCAACGCGAGCCGTTGTGCGCGGAGACTGGGTTTTCGCATGCTGCAGGCCGCCGAAGCGTCGCCGGAGAAAACCGGGGCGAAACGTCTCAAAACAGCATGGTTACGGGTAGACTAGTTGTGTGAACAGCCAGTCGACGCCCTCTTCGACGCCAGCGCCAGCGGAGGTCCCCGCGAGGTTCGGGACCTGGAGGACGGTTGTCCACAATGACCCGGTCAATCTCATGACCTACGTCGAGTGGGTTTTCGAAAGCTATTTCCACATGAGCAGGCGCCGGGCGCGCATGCTCATGCTCCAAGTGCACAACGAGGGCCGGGCCGTCGTCTCGCGCGGGGCGCGCGAGCAGATGGAGGCCGACGCTCAGGCCATGCAGTCCTACGGGCTGTGGGCGACGATCGAAGAGGCGGAGTGAGGGCGATGGAGGCGTTCAGACCCTGGAGGGGCGGCTACCTGTCCAAGGCGCAGGAGACCGAGCGGCGTCTGCTTGCGCGGATGGCGTGCGACGTCGTCGAGATGCTCGGCCATTCGATGGCCGATCTGGCCGAACGCGAGAGCTCCGACGCGGCGGGGGCGGATCCGCTCGCCGTTTACGAGGCCGAGCTCTCCGGCGTCGCAGACGGGTATGCGAGCTCCGGACGGGCGGACCCAGAGCTGGCGGACTCCGGGCGGGCGGGCGGACGCAGGCCCATCGACGACGCGATGTTCCGGCTCCTTCCGGACATGTCCGAGGACCCGAGGCAGGCCGAGGCTCTGCGGGAGATGACCTCTGCGAGCCTGTCGGCCGCCAAGGCCGAGCATCTGTTCATACTGTGGCGGTCGGTCAACGGGGCCACGGACGACGTGTGGGTCGGCAACGAGGACATGCCCGGGTGGATATCGGCGATCAACTCGATCCGGCTGGTGCTCGCCTCGCGCCTGGACATCCAAGGCGAGGAGGACGGACGGGAGATCTACGAGGCAGCCCAGGACATCACGGGGGCAAACGGCAAGGGCAATCAGCGCGAGGTGCAGACCCCCGACGAATTGCTTCGCGTTCTCTACACGATGGTTACCTGGTGGCAAGAGTCACTGCTTTTGGCTGCGAGGAATAAGACTCCTCACCGATAAAGTTTTGTCCATGGACTTTCGCCCCATAGGCATCTTCGACTCCGGCGTTGGCGGGCTCACCGTTGCGCGCGCGATCATCGACCAATTCCCGGAGGAGTCGATCACCTATATCGGCGACACCGCCCACACTCCGTACGGGCCGAAGCCGATCGCCCAAGTGCGCGAGCTGGCCTTGGACATCATGGACAGCCTCGTCGACTCCGGCGTCAAAATGCTCGTCATCGCCTGCAACTCGGCGTCGGCCGCGGTGCTGCACGACGCGCGCGAGCGCTATCAGGCCGCGCGCTCGATCCCCGTTGTCGAAGTCATCCAGCCCGCGGTCAGGCGCGCGGTGTCAGCCACGCGGAACCGGCGCATCGGAGTCATCGGAACGGCGGCGACAATCGGGTCCGGCGCCTACGAGGACGCCTTCGCGGCGGCGCCGGACCTGACGCTGACGACTGCGGCCTGCCCCGAGTTCGTCGAGCTGGTCGAGGCGGGGATCACCGCGGGCCCGCAGGTCGAGGAGGTCGCCGAGCGCTACCTCGCGCCCGTGCGCGACGCCGGTGTGGACACACTCGTGCTCGGATGCACGCATTATCCGCTGCTCGCGGGGGCCATCGGATACACGATGGGCGAATCCGTCACGCTCGTTTCGTCCGCCGACGAGACCGCCCGCGACGTCTACGCCGAGCTCGCCTCCCGGGACCTGTTCGCCCCGCCCGGAAACGAGCCCGACCGCCGCTTCTACGCGACGGGGGACCCCGCTCGCTTCGGCGAGCTCGCGGGAAGGTTCCTCGGCCCGGAGGTCGGCGCGGCGCGTTCGATCTCCCAGATCAGCTCGGGGGTGAGCGCATGAGACTGACCGTCATCGGCTGCTCGGGTTCGATGTCCGGCAGGTTTTCGGCGGCGTCGGCCTATCTTCTCCAAGCCGACGGGGAGGATGACGACGGCAGGCTGCGCACATACTCGGCCGTCCTCGACTTCGGCCCCGGAGCCATGGGCCAGCTTCTCAACTACCTTGACCCGGCCGACCTCGACGCGATGGTGCTCAGCCATCTGCACACCGACCATTGCGCCGACATCATCGGCATGCAGGTGTATCGGCGCTGGTTTCCCGGCGGGCCGCTTGCGCGGATCCCCGTCTACAGCCCGGGCGACGGGCAGTACCGCACCCGCCAGCTCGGCGGGGACCCAGACGAGGAGACCTACGAGGGCGAGTTCGAGTTCAAGCAGATCGGGCCGGGCGACGTCGTCGAAATAGGCCCGATGAAGCTTGAGGCTTTCGCCGCCGATCACACGGTGCCGTGCGTGGGGATGAGGGTGAGCGGGCCGAGCGACCTCGGCCCGGGCAATGCCACCCTCGGCTACACCGGCGACACCGACCTGTGCGACACGGAGGTGGAGATGGCCCGAGGCGTCGACCTCCTTCTCTCGGAGTGCGCGTTCGAAGACGGGCGCGACTCGGTGCGCGGCGTCCACATGACGGGTTCGCGCGCCGGCGAGCTCGCCCAGCGGGCGGGCGCGGCGAGGCTGCTTTTGACGCACCTGCAGCCGTGGACCGACCCCGAGGCGGTTCGGCGGAGCGCCGAGCGCGTCTACGAGGGCCCCGTGCGGGCCGTGCTTCCGGGCGAGGAGCACCGCGTCTGAAAGCGGTAGGATCGCACGCATGAGTCAACGAGCAGACGGCCGAGCCGCCCACGACATGCGTCCCGTGTCCATTTCCCGAGGCTGGCTCGACGCAGGCGAGGGCAGCGTTCTCGTCTCCTTCGGCAAAACAACGGTTTTGTGCGTCGCCTCCTTCACGGAAGGCGTTCCGCGCTGGCGCAAGGACACCGGCCTGGGCTGGGTGACCGCCGAGTACTCGATGCTTCCCCGCGCCACGGACGAACGCTCGTCCCGGGAGTCGGTCAAGGGAAAGATCGGCGGAAGGACGCACGAAATTTCGCGGCTGATCGGCCGCGCGCTGCGCGCCTGCGTCGACATGCGGGCCCTCGGCGAGAATACTGTCCAGCTCGATTGCGACGTTCTTCGGGCCGACGGCGGCACCCGCACGGCGTCGATCACCGGCGCCTTCGCAGCGTTGGCCGACGCCGTCGATTGGGCTGTGGGGAAAGGGATCGTCAAACCGCGCAGGCCGGTTCTCAGCGACACGGTGAGCGCAGTGTCGGTCGGCGTCGTCGACGGCCGCCCGGTGCTCGACCTGCCCTATGAGGAGGACTCACGCGCCGACACCGACATGAACGTGGTCGCGACAGGCACCGGCCAGTTCATCGAGATTCAGGGGACCGCCGAGCACGCGCCTTTCTCAAGGGGCGAGCTGGGGGAGCTTTTGGACCTCGCAGCGATCGGGACGGCTCATTTGGCCGCCGTCCAGAAAGAGGCGCTGACGGGCGACAACCCCATCGATCCTCGGATCGTCGCCGGATGGGAGAACCGATGAAGCTTGTGCTGGCCACCCGCAATCCGCACAAAGTCGCGGAGCTGCGCGCGATTCTCCTGCCGCTCCTGCCCGGAGCGCAGATCGTGGGCGCCGAGGCGTTCGACGTCCCCGAGCCGGTCGAGGACGAGGTGACCTTCGCGGGCAACGCCCTCATCAAGGCCAGGCAGCTGGCGGAGGCGACCGGCCTGCTCGCCCTCGCCGACGACTCGGGCATCTGCGTGGACGCGATGGGCGGGGCTCCGGGGGTGTTTTCCGCGCGGTGGTGCGGAAGGCACGGCGACGACGCCGCGAACCTGGAGCTCTTGCTGGCGCAGATGGCCGACGTTCCGGAGAGGCATCGGGGGGCGTCTTTTGTGTGCGCCGCGGCGATGGCCGCCCCCGACGGGCGCGAGGAGGTTGCGGAGGGAGCCATGCGCGGAAGCCTCCTCTTCGCCCCGCGCGGCGAGAACGGATTCGGATACGACCCGGTATTCAGGCCCGAGGGCCTCTCGGTTTCCAGCGCTGAGCTGACGCCGGAACGCAAGGAAGCCATATCGCACCGAGGAAAGGCATTTCGGGCGCTGGCCGCGAGGATTTAGGCGTCGCAGCCGAGCACGGCGAGGGCGCGGCGAAGCAGGGATGCGTGCGCGGGAATGAGCTCGGCTTGGAGCTCGCGCGTACGGGCCTCCCCGGGCGTGAACCACGAGAATTCGAGCGAATCGTCGCCCGGGTTGCAGTCGCCCTGCATGGCGACGATGTAGGCGAGGGAGACGGCGTGCTGGCGCGGGTCGTGCCAGCCTTCCCCCATGGGGAAGTACTCGCCGACGGTGAAAGGCGTGAGAACCGCCGGGATTCGAGGGAGCGCCATGGGGCCGAGGTCTTTGTCGATGTGCCGCGCGAGCGCCTCGCGGATCGTCTCATAGAGCAGGATGCGCCCGGACGGGAAAGCTCGGTTGATTCCTTCGTCGTCGGCGCACAAAAGCATTCCCACCGCTTCCAGGGCGCCCGCCTCGTCAAGGCGAACCGGGACGATGTCGACGTAGACCATGGGAACCTTTTCGCGGACGAAGCGCAGGTCCTCGGGCGGCAACCAGGGGCCGATGGCATCCGAATCGATTTCGCTCATGCGTTTAGTGTGCCAGGGAGATTCTGGCCGCCGCTTCCTAAGCGGAGGTTTTCTCGCCGGGTGAACGGGGCGGGGCTTGGGCGGTCGAAACGAGGCGGCAGTGGCAAGATAGTCGCATGGTCAAACTCGACGTCGGCGACATTGCGCCCGATTTCACCCTCCCGAGCACCGACGGCGACATCCGGCTGTCCGAGGCGCTGGGCAAGGCGGAGAAGGGCGTGATCGTCTACTTCTACCCCAAGGCGATGACGCCCGGATGCACAACCGAGGCGTGCGACTTCCGCGACAGCCTGAACTCGCTGAAAGGCGCCGGATACTCGGTCGTCGGAATTTCGCCGGATTCGCTGGGCTCCCTGGAGAAGTTCGCCCGGCGCGACGCCCTGAACTTCCCGCTGGCCAGCGATCCCGAGCGCGACGTCATGGAGGCGTACGGCGCCTTCGGCGAGAAGAAGAACTACGGGAAGATCGTGCGCGGGGTCATCCGATCGACGTTCGTCGTGGGCAAGGACGGCAAGATTCTCCTCGCCAATTGCAACGTCAAGGCCAAGGGGCATGTGGCGCGCCTGCGCAGGGAACTGGGGATCGACTAGCCGCTTTTCCGGCGATGGCCGGCGACGGCGCAACGGATGGGCGGCCTGCGTCGCGGCGCCGGAAGCGGCGGGCGTCTGCGATGCGTTTGCCGCTCAGTCGCGCCGCCGTCGGAAAAGGCGCTGGCGATGTGCCGGGCGGCCTGCGCCAAGAACGGCGATGGCCGGCGGCCCAGCGAGCCGTTAGAATATGGTGGCAGCGCGCGAGTGGCGGAATTGGTAGACGCGCCAGATTTAGGTTCTGGTGCCCTAGGGCGTGTGGGTTCGAGTCCCACCTTGCGCACGAGCGGCATTGAGGGCGTGTTCGAGGAGGTTGCTGTGCCAAGCAACAAGATGATCGGAGAGTTCTCGCAAAAACCTAAGACCGACGCGCACTGTCAGGCGATCGATGCGTACGTGATGGGCCTGGGCAGCGTCAAAAGAGAGCTTCGTTCTCAGCTCAGCTACTCGGTCAATCGGAAATTCCTCTGGATGTGGGCATATGAGAAAACCGGCGACGGAACGCTCTATCTCAATGTCGCTTTGGATCACAGGGAGGAATTTCCTGGAGTTCACGGGGTCACCCAAGTCAGCGCCCGCCGGTGGAACCATCACGTCGTAGTGAAGTCCCTTGAGACGGCGAATAGCTCGTGGCTCCGGGAACTGATAAAGAAGGGGTTCGAATTCTCCTGCCGATGACAGCAAACTTGGCGTCCGCCGTCATCGGCCTCATGTTGTCTTGGAATCGCCTCGGCATGGGAAACTGCCGTTGCCCCGGCATGGCCGGGCGCCTGGCCGCTTCGGGAGCGTCGCTCCTCGATGGGTTGGCCGCCGAGAATTCAGCCTCCGAACACGGCTTCGCGGACGCGCTCGACCGGCATGGCGACGTCGAGCCAGATTTCCTCGGCGATGGCGGCCTGCCACAAAAGCATTCCGAGCCCGTCGATCGGGGTGGCTCCGGCTTGGGCGGCGAGGGCGAGCAGCTTCGTCTCACGCGGGTGGTAGACGGTGTCCACCACGGCCTGGCCGGGGCGGAGCCATTCTTCCCTGACGTTTGATTGGCTTTCGAGGGGCGCCATGCCCACCCGGGTGGCGTCCACGACGATGTCGGCTTCCCGCACGGCCCGTTCGAGGGCTGCCTCGTCGGCGACGTCGGTGAGCGTCAGATTCACGCCCGTGCGCTCGGAGAGCGCGGCGATTTTCTGCGACGTCGGCCCGAAGGACGCGTTGGCGCGTTTGAAGACGGAGACCCTCCCCGCGCCGTCGAGCGCGGCCTGAGTGTAAACCGCCGAGCCCGCGCCGCCTGCGCCGATGACCGCGACGTCGGCGCCCGCCACGGCGAAGCCTCGCTCGGCGAC
>CAJPTB010000100.1 GCA_905373325.1 uncultured Ancrocorticia sp. | reverse complement strand
CTCCTCCCTTCCCCGCGGAGTCAGCGGGCGGGCGCGGTCCCTGGCGGCGAATCCGGCTTCGCCATGGCGCATGAGAACGAGAGTCGGCATGGTGCAAGGCTATCTCCGATCGGTCCGATTGAACAGAGGCGTTCGAACCGACGCCCGCGACGCAACGGGGCCCGCTCGGCAAACCCGACGCTCATGCCAGAGCGACGAGGTCGAAATAGTCGTCGGACCACAGATCCTCGTCGCCGTCGGGCAGCAGAAGGACGCGCTCGGGGCGGAGGGCTTCGACCGCCCCCTCGTCGTGGGTGACGAGCACGACGGCGCCCTCGTACTTGCCGAGCGCGGCGAGAATCTCCTCGCGCGAGGCCGGGTCGAGGTTGTTCGTCGGCTCGTCGAGGAGAAGCACGTTGGCCGCCGACACGACGAGCATGGCCAGGGCGAGCCGAGTCTTCTCCCCTCCCGAGAGCACTCCGGCGGGCTTGTCGGCGTCGGCCCCGGAAAAGAGGAAAGAGCCGAGCACGGAACGGGCCTTCGTGTCGTCAAGCTCGGGGGCTGCCCGCCACAGGTTGCCGACCACCGTCTCGTCGGGGTCGATCGTCTCGTGCTCCTGCGCGTAATAGCCGATCTTCAGCCCGTGGCCGGGCACGACGCCGCCCGTGTCGGCCTCCTCCACGCCGGCGAGCAGGCGCAGGAGGGTCGTCTTTCCGGCGCCGTTGAGGCCGAGGACGACCACGCGCGAGCCGCGGTCGACGGCGAGGTCGAGGCCGGAGAAGACTTCGAGGGACCCGTACGATTTTGACAGCCCGACGGCGGTCAGCGGCGTGCGCCCGCACGGGGCGGGATCCGGGAACCTCAGATTGGCGACCTTGTCGGCCTTCCTCTCCTCCTCCAGCCCGGCGAGCAGGCGCTGCGCGCGGCGCTCCATGCTCTGCGCGGCCGCCGCCTTCGTCGCCTTGGCCCGCATTTTGTCCGCCTGCCCCATGAGCGCGCCCGCCTTGCGCTCCGCGTTCAGACGCTCGCGGCGGCGGCGCTTCTCGTCGGCCTCGCGCTGTTTGAGATACTCGGCCCACGGCATGTTGTACACGTCGAGGGCGGCGCGATTGGCGTCCAGATGCCACACGGCGTTGACCGTCTGGTCCAGCAGCTCCGTCGAATGGGAGACCACCACGAATCCGCCCGCGAAAGAGCGGAGGTAATCGCGAAGCCACAGGATCGAATCGTGGTCAAGGTGGTTGGTCGGCTCGTCCAGCAGAAGAGTCTCGGCCCGTGAGAAGAGGACCCGGGCAAGCTCTACCCTTCGCCGCTGACCGCCGGAAAGTGTGTGCAGCGGCTGGTCGAGGACCCTTTCGGGCAGGCCCAGCGCAGCCGCCGTCTGGGCGGCCTCGGCGTTGGCGGCCCATCCCCCGGCGTTCGTGAATTCCTGGTCGAGGCGCACGTAGCGTTCCATCGCCTTGACCTGCCGCGCGCCCTCCGATTCGGCCATTTCCCGCTCGGCCTTGCGGATGCGCTTTATCGTTTCGGCGATTCCCCGAACCGAAAGGATCCGATCGCGAGCCGCCTGGCCGAGGTCGCCCTCCTGCGTGTCCTGCGGAAGGTATCCGACCGTGCCCTTGCGATTGAGCGCTCCGGTCGCTTCGACGACGTCGGACGTCACTCCCTCGCCCGCCAAGAGCCGCATAAGCGTGGTCTTTCCGGCGCCGTTGCGGCCGACGAGGCCCACGCGCATCCCTTTGCCCACCCTGAACCCGGCGTCGACGACGAGTTCGCGGGTCCCGATGCGCATGGTGAGATTTTTGGCGTCGATCACCCCACTAGCCTACTCGAGAACACGCCCGGCCATTGCGCACCTCCGGCCTCTAGCGGATATGCTCACAACATGTCCATGAACGACGACATTCAACTGGATGCCTCGCGAGTCAAGGTTCGCGGGCGCGGAACGATGGCGGCCACCGGCGTCGGCGGCCTCGGACTCATCGGGGCCATCGTCTACTTCTTCCTGACGGGGCAGGTTCCGGACAACCTGGGCACCTCGGGGCGTCAGCCCGCCGGAAACCAGACCTCGCTCATCGAAACGTGCAAGACCGGCGAAGACGCGAACAAGAACACCGAGTGCTGGATGGTCGCCACCGCCGAGTCCCTGGACGCCTACTGGGGCGGCGCGCTTCCCTCCGCCGCCGGCGCCGCATACAAAAAGCCCGATTTCGTGCTCTTCTCCGGCTCGACCTCCACCGCGTGCGGAACCGCCAGCTCCCAGACCGGCCCCTTCTACTGCCCCGCGGACAAAGCCGTCTACCTCGACGTCGGCTTCTTCAAGGAGCTCCAGTCCCGGTACGGCGCGACCAACTCGAGGCTGGCCCAAGCCTACATCGTGGCCCACGAATTCGGCCATTCTATTCAGGACCAGACGGGGATCCTCGCCAAGGTCAACCACAAGGACACCGGCCCGAGCGGATCCCTGGTGCGCTCGGAGCTGCAGGCGGACTGCCTTGCAGGCGTGTGGCTGAACAACGCCTCGAAGACGGTCGATCCGGAGTCGGGGAAGACGTTCCTCGTCCCGCCCACCCGCGAGGAGCTGAAGACCGCCGTCGACGCCGCAGCCGCCGTCGGCGACGACCACATCTACGAAAGCGCGGGCATGGAGGCCAATCAGGAGTCCTTCACGCACGGATCCTCGGCCAAAAGGACCGAATGGCTCATGAAGGGCTACGAAGGCGGAAAGTTCGAGAGCTGCGACACGTGGTCGGCGCCCGCCCCCTGATGCGGCCGGCCGCCGCGTCCAATGGACGAGCGCGCCGAGCCGGATGCGCGGCGGCGCGCTGCCGCTGAAGCCGCGCTAAACGTTGAAGCCGAGGGCCTGGAGCATTTCCCGGCCGTCGGAGGTGATGCGTTCGGGCCCCCACGGCGGCAGCCACACCCAGTTGATCCGGGTCGATCCGGCCATTCCCTCGAGCGCCCTCGTCGTCTGCTCCTCGATCACGTCCGTCAGCGGACAGGCCGGGGACGTCAAGGTCATGTCGATGACCACGTCGGCCCCCTCCAGCGCGATGCCGTAGACGAGGCCCAAATCGACGACGTTGATCCCCAGCTCGGGGTCGATCACGTCCTTGAGCGCCTCTTCGACGTCCTCGACTTTCGGGGCGCCGACGGCCTCCTGGGAGGCGCCTGTCTCTTCGCGGGCGGCGGCCCCGTAATCGGGCGCGAGCTCGAGCTCGTCAGCCATGGCTCTCTCCTTTCGCAGCGACGGCCTTGTCCGTCGCGTCTCTCAGGGCCATCCAGCCCAAAAGCGCGCACTTGATGCGCATGGGGAACTTCGCCACGCCAACGAAGGCCGCGGCGTCCCCCAAGGCCTCTTCGACGTCCTCGGTCAGGCCCGCGCCGCGCGAGTCCATGAGGGCCCGGAACTGCTCGTACAGATCCTTCGCCTCGTCGACGCTGGCGCCTTCGAGCATGTCGATCATGATGCCGATGCTTGCCCGGGAAATCGAACAGCCCTCGCCCGTCCACGCCACCTCGGCGATGCGGCCGCCGTCGTCGGACATCCGCACCCTGAGGTTCACCTGGTCCCCGCAAGTCGGGTTGACCTGGAAAGATTCGCCGTCGAAGGGGTCGAGTTCGCCCTCGCCGCGCCGTTCGTGGGCGGCGTCGAGGATGATCTGCTGGTACATCTGATCGAGGTCGTTCATCTCTCCTCCACGCAAGAGTCGTTCATCCCTGCTCCACACCGAAAAATGGGCGGACTTTCTTCAAGGCCTCCAGGAAGGCGTCGACGTCGGCCTCGTCGTTGTAGGGCCCCAGGGAGGCCCTGGACGAGGCGAAAACGCCGAAATGCCGGTGTATGGGCTGCGCGCAGTGGTGCCCCGTGCGCACCGCCACGCCGTCGGCGTCGAGAACCTGCCCGACGTCGTGGGGATGCACCCCGTCGACCGAAAAGGAGACGGCCCCCGTGCGGTCGACGGCCTCGCGCGGGCCGAGCACCCGGACTCCCGCGATGTCCGCCATGCCGGCCAGCATGCGCTCCGTCAGCTTCTTTTCGTGCGCCGCCACGCGGCCCATCCCGGCGGCGGCGAGGTACTCGGCCGCGGCGCCCATGCCGACTGCCTCGGCCACCGGCTGGGTCCCGGCCTCGAAACGCTCGGGCGGCTGGGCGTAAGTCGCCCCGTCCATCTCGACCACCTCGATCATCGACCCGCCGAATTGGTACGGCGGCATCGCTTCGAGAAGCTCGCGCCTGCCGTAGAGCGCCCCGACCCCGGTGGGGCCCAGCATTTTGTGGCCCGAGAAGGCGGCGAAATCGACGTCGAGGGCCTTGAGGTCCACGGGCATATGCGGAACCGACTGGCAGGCGTCGAGCACCGTCAGGGCCCCTGCCTCGCGGGCCGCAGCGACGACGGCCTCGACGGGCGCGACCGCCCCGGTGACGTTCGAAACGTGGGCGAAGGCCACGAGCTTGGTCGATCCGTCGATCACGGAGAGCGTCTCCAAGTCGATGCGCCCGTCCGAATCGCAGTCGAGCCACCTGAGCTCGGCCCCCGTCCGTCTGCACAACTCCTGCCAGGGCACGAGGTTGGCGTGGTGCTCGGCCCTCGTGACCACCACGCTGTCGCCCGGCCCGGCGCTCAGCCTCCCCTGCAGCGCGGACGCGCCCACGGAGGGCCCGCGGCCGGCCGAAACATTCGACATCGCGTAGGCGAGGAGGTTGATCGACTGGGTCGTCCCCGAGGTCCAGACGAGCTCGCCGGGGTCGGCCCCGACGAATCGAGCGACCTTATCGCGCGCGTCCTCGAATGCGGCGCTCGCCTCCTCTGCGAGAAGGTGCGATCCGCGTTTGACCGCCCCGTTTTTGGCCACGGACATCTCCTCAACGGCGTCGAGGACGGCCCTCGGTTTGAGGGAGGTCGCCCCCGAATCGAGGTAGACGAGCCGGTTCCCCCCGCGCGCCGGGCGCGCGAGGGTCGGGAAATCCGTCCGCGGAACCGGGCTCGCCACGTCAGGCCTCGATGTACTCGTCGTAGCCGCGCTCTTCGAGCTCGTCGGCCAGCTCGGGACCGCCCGTCACGACGATCTTGCCCTTCGCGAAAACGTGGACGAAATCGGGCTTGATGTAGCGAAGGATCCGCGAGTAGTGGGTGATGAGCAGGATCGAGTTGCCCGTCCGCTCGTGGACCCGGTTGACGCCCTCGGACACGACGCGCAGGGCGTCGACGTCGAGGCCGGAGTCGGTCTCGTCGAGGATCGCGACCTTCGGTTCGAGCAGCTCCATTTGGAGGACCTCCGTGCGCTTCTTCTCGCCGCCGGAGAAGCCGACGTTGAGGTCGCGCTTGACGAAGTCGGGCGAGACCTTGAGGGCCTCGGTCGCCTCGCGCACGCGCTTCGTCCACTCGCGCAGCTTGGGGGCTTCGCCGTCGATCGCCGTCTTGGCCGTGCGAAGGAAGTTCGTCACGGAAACGCCCGGCACTTCGACCGGGTACTGCATCGCGAGAAAGAGGCCCGCCTGTGCGCGCTCGTCCGGCGTCATGTCGGTGATCTCTTCGCCGTCGAGGAAGACCTGCCCCTCGGTAATGCAGTACTTGGGATGGCCCGCGAGCGCGTAGGCCGTGGTGGATTTGCCCGAACCGTTCGGGCCCATGATCGCATGGATCTCGCCGTCGCCGATGCTCAGATCGACGCCGTGGAGGATGGGCTTCATTCCGTCGGTTGTCTCGACCGAGGCGTGAAGGTTGCGAATCTCAAGGGTTGGCACTTTTGTCTCCTAGGAGGCGGCGTCGACGTCGACCAAGACGTCGTCGCCTTCTATTTCAATGGCGTATACGGGGACCGGCTTGGTCGCCGGCAAGGTGAGCGCCTTTCCGCTCCTGATGTCGAACAGCGCGCCGTGCTTCCAGCATTCGATCTCGCCCTCGTCGACGTCGCCCTCGGCGAGGGAGTAGTCGTCGTGGGAGCAGGTGTCGCCGATGGCGTGCCACGTTCCGTCGGAATCGCGGACCACCGCCACCGCCACCTGTTCGCCTGCGGCCGATCTCATCTCCACCTGGAGCGCTCCGGCGGCGGCAACGTCGCCCACGGAGCAGGCGCGCGCGTAGCTCATTCGGCGTCCCTGGAAGCCTGGGCGAGGTCGAGCTCGCGCTCGATGGCGGCCATGAGCTTGGCTTGGACGGATTCGACTCCGATCGACTCGACGAGCTCGGCGAAGAATCCGCGCACGACGAGCCTCCTGGCGACGTCTTCGGGCACTCCCCGCGCGCGCAGGTAGAACAGCTGCTCCTCGTCGAAGCGGCCGGTCGCCGAAGCGTGGCCTGCCCCGGCGATCTCCCCCGTCTCAATCTCGAGGTTCGGCACAGAGTCGGCCTTGCCGCCCTTGGTGAGCACGAGATTGCGGTTGAGCTCGTAGGTGTCGGTGTTCTTGGCGGTCGGGCGGATGAGCACGTCGCCGATCCACACCGAATGCGCGTCCTCGCCCTGCAGGGCGCCCTTGTACGTGGCGCGCGAAATGCAGTTGGGCGGGTTGTGGTCGACGAAGAGCCGATGCTCATGGTGCTCGCCGCCCTCGGTGATGTAGGCGCCCAGAAGTTCGACGTCGCCGCCCTCGCCCGCGAACTCGGAGCTCGTGGCGACGCGCACCGCGTCCCCGCCCAGGGTGACGACGATGTGGCGCACCTTGGCGTCGCGCCCCACGCGAATCCGCTGATGGGAGACGTGCCTGGCGCTGCGCTCGGCCTCCTGAACCGAGACGACCGTGAGCTCGCTGCGGTCCTTGGCCTCGATTTCGACGGTCTCAGCAAGGTCGCCGACGCCGGCGTGCTCGATCACCACCGTGCCCTTGGCCCCTTCCTCCGCGAGGACGAGCAGCTGGGCGACGC
>CAJPTB010000099.1 GCA_905373325.1 uncultured Ancrocorticia sp. | reverse complement strand
TCCACGCTGCCGGACGTCATCGGCCGAGAGATCTGAGCGTAGTCGGCGAGTTGGGCAACGCTGGCTCGAACCGCCGGCAAGGCCGCCTCCATCCCAGCTCTCACGGCTTCCGGGAGCTCGCGGAGGTCGAGAGCCAAAACCGTCTCTCGACCCCCAGCGATCAGCCCTGCCTCCAGCAGCGCCGCAGGGAGCCGCGTGGGAAGATCATGGCCGTAGAGCTTCCATTCAAACTGCGCGCCCCTCTCGCACGCTAAAGAGATCTCGCGGCCGATGACGTCCGGCAGCGTGGACTCGGGACACTCGCTGTAGACGATTCTGACTTCCGATCCATCGGCGCTGGTTTCCCTGAAGATCGGCCCTGGAGCGAGAATTCCCGAGCGCCGTCGGATTGTATCGAGTGTCGCCAGCAGCAGCTCAGACATGTCAATCCCCCTTCGGCCGTGCCCGCGCTTTTGCGCCGTCCAGGAGGCGCTCCGTGCTGCGGCACATGATATCCGTCAGACAATGAACCAGGCATTCATGGGTGCCTCAATCACCCGGGCGGCTCAGCCGCACAGGCCGAGCCGCCCGGGGTCAGCTGCCTCAGCTGCTCAGGCGGTGCCAGCCGGAGCCCGAGTTCTCCCTCGGGTCAGCGGCCCTATTCGGCGTGTAGTCGAAACCGTGGACCTTGACCGTGATGGGTTTGGTCTCCCTGTGCAGGAGCCTGTCGTCGTCGTCCTTGTTCCCGGTCTGCGGCCACGAGCACCAGGCGTTCAGGTGCATGCGCGTGGTCGCCGTCGGCGCGGGGACGTTTTCGGTGCGGCTCCCCTCCCGCAGAAGGCTGGTGCGGTTGCCGTTCCACAGACGCCAGGTGACCTTCCCAGGCTCCCACTTGACGTCCATGTGATAGGTGCGAGTGGCCTCGGGCATCACGTAGGGGCTGACCTCGAACGACTTGCTGTCGCTGTCCCTGTAATACGTGAACTTGGCCCGCATCTTGTTGTCTTTCTCGTGCCACCGCGAAGTCTCGATGAGGTCGACTTCGCTATTGCCTTTCGTGGCATTCGAACCCCAGTCATATGTGAAAGCGCCGAATACTGAGTGTTCGTCGAATTCACGAGTGTTCGATGTGAAAGAAAGGGTGTAGTCTCCGTAGCCGACGGCGTCGGCGCTGACGATCTCCGAACCGGTCATCAAACGCTTTCCGCGGTTGTAGTTGAGCTTCAAAACCAGATCATTGCCTGAAACGGAGGCGTTGTCCTTGGACCATTCGTCAGTCCGCATCGGGCCGCCGTCGTTCCAAGCGCTGTCGCGCACGTACCAATCACGCCCAGCCCACCTGAGTTTGGACGCCTTCCCGTAAGGGGGCTCGCCGTTTTCCGCCGGCCGCACCTGAGTTTGGGCGGAGCCGGCAGCGGGGCCCGCACTTGCAGGGCCGCCCGGAAAAGCCATGGATGCTGCGCAAACTGCGGCAGCCAGTGCGACGTACCTTCTCTTCATCTATATTTCTCCTTTGCCGTATGAGGATATGCGTCGTCGGGGAGCGAGTCGAAATGCGCGTTCGTTCGCCTCTAATCTTCCATTCCCGTGCTTCAATTGTCCCCTCTCGCAGCCGTGCAAGAAAGGGGAGTTTGTCCCGAATTTTAACGGTAACGTCCGTTTAGAATTGTAAACTTATTAATAAATCATTTTGATTTAAAACAACACTATCGAATGTAAATTTTGCCATACGGTGCGCGACGAAGTTTGACAGTGAGACTCGGACCACCCGACGCCTTGCACGATCTGCCGCGAAAACCCCGGCCCCGGCACGACGCAACGTTTCAGCGCAACACGCTTTCGACGCAACGCTTCCGCGCGACCAACTTTCGACGCAACGTTTCGACGCAACACGCTTTCGACACAACGCTTCCGCGCGACCGGCTTTCGGCACAGCTTTCGGGCGCGGATCTCGACACTTCGGGCACGCCCCTCAACACGACGCCCTCAGAGTCCTGTTGCCCTCAAAGGCCCGCAAGGCCTCTCTCGGCCATCGGCACGTTGGACTCCCCCAGCCGAATCCGCCAGGCGTCGAAGTCACCGTCGTCGGCGACGATCCAACGAGAACGGAGTCGCCCGCGATCGTTAACGACGCCGACGAAGAGGGCCGCCCAGACGGGGCGAGACAGGCGCTCTAGCTCCGCGCGCCAACGGGCGAGCACGCGATTGAGGTCCTCGGTCGCCTCGGCGGGCATCCACCCTTCGAAGCCGCGGCCGTTCCATATCAGGAGGGCGTAGGTCTGGATTCCGGGAAGGGCACCGTCCGCGTTGGCCACGAGCGCGACCTTCGACCAGTCCCACACGACGCTCGCCGCGGCGGCCGCGAGCACATCCACAGTCTGGGCGGCAAAGGGCTCGCCTGCCTCGCGCGCCTCGAGGCCGCGGCGCGCTTCCAGGCTGCGGCCCCGAGCTTCGAGACTGCCGTATCGGGTTTCGAGGGCGCGTCCCCGGACCATTGGACCTTCTTTCGTCGGAGCCGCCCACCCGGGCGGCCTTTCTCAGTTCGAAGCGGCAAATGCGCGGCGGCACAGCGGCAAGCGCAGGTGCAGGCCGCCGCACCGCGCAGATGACGACGCAAGGCTCGCAAGCGCCTTGAACAAGGCCCGCGAGAACAGGCGGCAAGGCACGTCGATGCGCGGCAGCCAAACGATTTGCGGGCGGGAGCGACGCAAGCCGCGACCGCGAAGCGAGGCAAGCCGCATGCAAAGGCCTCTAAGTCAGCACTCCGTGCGTGAAGGCGTGCGATCCTCAAGCAAACCCGCCTGCCCGTTTCTGACTGGCACTCCATGCGTGAAGGCGTGCCGACTGCATAATACCCTGCCCCCGCCCCGCTTCTTTCTCACAGGCAACGGGCCTCAACACCTATGTGATATACAACACTTTTTTGATTGTCTTCGCCGTCGTCGCCGTTCACACCGCCCCCGCAGGCATCGACGCGAGAGCGCCCAAGCCTTCCAAAACGCCGAACGGCAACGGATGGCGACGTCGTCGTACCTCCCTTTGCGTGGCGCACCCACACGCCAAACGCTCGAGGCCCAGCGCCAAGAGACAAGCGCGCCGACGCCGGAAGACCGGGCCGCCGGAAGGAGGGAAAGCCTCATCTTACTCCCGGAGAACACAACCTTTTCACGACGTCGCCCCCAAATTTGCCACATGATGCTATTTTGTTCGCCACCCGGTGCATTGTGGTACTCAAGTCCGATTCCTTTCGGTTTCCGAGGCGACTGCGGGCATGGCACGCCTCTCAGAAATGAGCTTAGGTTCACGCACAATTTAAGGTAGGGTATGTGGCAACAAAAGCAGTTGCGCTTACACACGCAGCCGATACGCGACAACGGTGTTTCACGCACCACACGTTATGGCGGCGCTTGACGCGCACTGGCCCGCCGCTTGAGACCCGCGGGGGCATATAGCCAACTGAATCAGCCAACCGAATCCGCACCAGCCAAGCGAAAGAACGATTCTATGACCACACCCGACATCCCTCGGAGCGAGATAGCGAACGCACTCGAGTTTCGCCATGCTTGCAAGGCGTTCGACGCAAGCAGGAAGATACCCGATTCCGACGTCGAACTGATCGTGGACGCGATTCGTCTCGCCCCCAGCTCCTACGGTTTCGAACCGTGGAACGTCATCGTCGCCCAGAGCGAGGACCTGAGGAACGCCGTCAAGGCATTCGCGGGGAACAACGCCGCACGTTTCGACGCGAGCCACTTCCTCATCTTCACCGCAAAGACCGGCCTGCAGATCACGCGTCAGGGCGGCCACATCGACCACATCCTGCGGGACGTCCGCGACCTCGACGACGACGAAGCGGCTGACTTCAAGGCCTTTTGGACCAAGTGGGCTGAGAGGGACTTCAAGCTGATAACGGCCGACGTCGTTCATCAGTGGGCCGCACGTCAAGCGTACATCGCTCTCGGCGGGGCGATGCTGGCGGCCGCCGAGCGGGGAATCGACTCCTGCCCGATCGAGGGGTTTTCGATCGACGGCGTGCGCGAGATCCTGACCGAGCGAGGCCTCATCGACCCCACAGACTCCTCGCCGGTGGTCATGCTCGCTCTGGGGTACCGAGCCGGCGGCCAGCCGGCGCATTCGAGGCGCGATATCGAAGAGATCGTCCGCTGGGCCTGACCCGGCGCAGGGGCACGCGCGGCGGCCGGGCCCGCACCCCGGCCGGACGTTCGGAGTCGCCGCACACAAACCGAATGCGTTCCGACGCCGCAGGCGGATCGAGAACCCGAATTCGCGCAAACTGAAGGAGGCCAATCAGCCGATAAGCAGCCAGCATATAAAGGGGGCCCGGGGGAACCCCCACACGAATTCCCCCGGGCCCGGTTTCACGCCCTCGTAGACGTGGATGGCGGTCGTGGTGACTAATCAGCTTCGCGCAAAGCCGATGTACTTCCAGGACCGACCGAATGTGGCGGTGGTGGACTTCACCGCCACAGGTGACGACCTTCGACGCACCCCGAACGTCGTCACCAGTCTTTATAACGTTTCGATAACATGAGCGTAGGCGGAGAAGTTCAACTATGCACGTCGAAAGCATGGGTCTTCCAACCCATCTTGCCCAACTTGACATTCGCTTTCGTCACAGCTTTCACACCGTGCACTCTTTCGCACAACATTCGCCCCTTTCGCAACATTTCGATCAATCGGCGTCGTGACGCCGATTTCGGGGCGCATCTGTTGCAGCGGCGCCCCTCGTATGCCGAGCCGCTCGGAAGCAAAACCTGTTGCCCATCCCACGACAATCAACTTAACGGCTTCGTTAGTTGTTTCCGTCACACTTCATGCGTCAGGCGGTTGTCGCTCGAAGTTTCTGCGCAGGGCGCTCACACGGAATTGCCTCGCGGCGCTTCTTGCCAGGCTCACGCAACGCACCCCTTGCGAGTCTTCCGCGACGCCTCGTGCTGGGCTCACGCCACGCACCCCTTGCGAGTCTTCCGCAACGCCTCGTGCTGGGCTCACGCAAAACACCCCTTGCGAGTCTTTCGCAACGCCTCTTGCTGGGCTCACGCCATGCGCCTTGCAGAGCTTCCGGTGAAACTCTGCCCGTCGCCAACGCCGCTTCCGCTCCCGAGCAAGGCTTGGCAAAGCCCCTCTGCAAGGCTCTGGAAGGAAACCGGAGTTCGACCCGGAAACCGGAGCAATCGCCGAGAACCGGAGCGTTCCGTCCAGGAAACGGAGCAATCGGACGAAGAACCCCGCGTTCGGGTTGGAGAACCGCTCCCGTCTGAGTCAGAGGACCGGCCGCACCAGGACCGGAGGACCGGCCGCGCTAGAATCGGAAGACATCCACGCCAGAATCGGAGGACCAGCCGCACCCGATCGCGAAAACGCCGACGTGGCGAACCTCCAAGCCTCAATTCAGTTCCCGCATATGCATCCTCGGCGTCGCTGGACTACCGTATAACCTGTGAGTGAGGACAATTCGGCACGCGCCGCCTACCGGCGCAAGATGCAGCAACGCCAAACGGTGCTCTTCAGCACGTTGACAGCCACTTTGGCCGTCATCATGGTCATAGCGATGCTCATCTGGACGAAAGTCATTCCATTGCCCTTCGAGCCCAGCTTCGCGAGAGACGAGGACCCCAACAAGGTGGTCACGCCGTGCATAGCCGACGGTTCGAAAGCCACCGAAGTTTCCTCGATCACGGTCAACGTCTACAACGCGACGAACCGCACAGGCATTGCGGACGAGGTCGCGAAATCTTTCAAAACGTCGGGCTTCAGCGTGGCGCAAACCGAGAATTGGGGCGGCGAGACGGCGATCAAAGAGTCCGCTCGGATCGTCACCGGCCCTCGCGGCATCAACGCCGCTTACACGGCTGCCCAATACATCCCGGAATCCGTGGTCCACTACGATCCCTCGATAAACGACGAGACGATCTCCGTTGTGCTCGGCGTCGGCTACGACAAGGTGCTCGAAGCAAAAGACGTCAAGAGCAAGAATCCGAAAGGCAAGCTGACGGCGGCCAAGGACTGCGTGCAGGTCAGCAACCACGGCAAGTGACGGCGTCGGCCCGGAAAGGCCCCTAGCCCTGCATTTGGGCCGATCGCAGCGCCCCTTCTTCCAGTTCGGCTCCGGCGGGCGCCGAGGCCGGCGTCGCCGGTTCTTGACGCGTTCCGCACACGGACGCGAGCAGCCGCATGCCGTGGAAGATCGCAATGGCGGCGAACGAGCCCAGGGCGATGCCCTCGAAGACCATGTCCCCCGCGACCCAGGTGTAGTTGGCGATGGCCACGACCATCGCGACGGCCGCGGTGTTGAGGTTGACCGGATCGGAGAAATCAACCTTGTTCTGAACCCAGATTCGGACGCCGAGCATTCCGATCATTCCGTAAAGCACGGTTGCGGCACCGCCGAGGACGCCGGCGGGAATCGTCGCGACCGCCACTCCGAACTTCGGCAGAAACGACAGGCCAAGGGCGAAGAGCGAGGCCACCACGTAGGCGGCCGTCGAATACACCTTGGTGGCGGCCATGACGCCGATGTTTTCGGCATACGTGGTGGTTCCCGAACCGCCTCCGCTGCCGGCGAGGGCCGTCGAGACGCCGTCGGCGAAAAGGGCGCGTCCGGTGACGCCGTCAAGGTTCCTGCCCGTCATCGCGGAAACGGATTTGACGTGGCCGATGTTCTCGGCGACGAGGACAAGCACGACGGGAACGAAGAGGCCCAGCAGGGCGACGTCGAAGGCGGGGGCGTGCAATTCGGGGAGCCCGAGCCACCCGGCGCCGGAGATCGAGCCGAAATCCACCTCGCCGCGCACACACGCAACGGCGTATCCGAAGAGGACGCCGAAGAGGATCGACAGGCGGCCGACGATCCCCTTGAAGCAGACCGTGAACAGAAGGATCGCGACGATCGTGGAAATCGCCGTGACGGGGGCCTCCTTGACGTTGTTCCAGGCGCTGGGGGCCAGATTGAAG
>CAJPTB010000098.1 GCA_905373325.1 uncultured Ancrocorticia sp. | reverse complement strand
GGCGGGCGGCCACCGCCGTGAGCGCGCCAGCCGCGCCGACCGCCGCCGCGGCGACGGCAATCGAGCGGGCGACGTCAAATCTTCCCGCAGCCGCGAAAACGCCGGCTCCGAGGCAACCGAGCACGGCCATGGCAGCGAGGTTCCATAGAGCGATCGTCCGCAGCGTCCTGTCGGCGTCCGCCATCCGCCCGCCTTACGCCCCTCGCCGCGCATCGGCGCGCCTCTCGACGCGTTCGACGCCGTCTTCCGAGCTCGCTGCGCGCTCTTGAGTCGCCGCGGGGCCGCGCGGAACGTCGGCTTCCGTCTCAACCTGGATGAGCTTGTGCCTGGCTGCGCGCCGGGATCGCGGCAGCAACGATCCGCCGGGCGACTGCTCAGTGCGCCGCGACGGCGCTCCGGACGCCGGATCAGCCGGGCGAGCCCCGGGGTCACGCGAATCGGCGTGCTTTCCCCCCGCCCGCTGAGGAGCGGCCTCTCGAGCTCTCTCCGGCGGGGCAGGCCCTCGCGGCGGTTGCGGCGCCGCGGCCTTCGTCCGCTCTTCGCCTTCCTCCCGCTCGGGGACGGCAAGTTCCGCCCCCTCGGCGCCGGAAAGATGGGCGTCAGCGCGGGAAGAGCGGACGTCCGCGCCGGAAGGACGGGCGTCCGCGCCGGAAAGACGGACGTCGGCGCCGGAAGGACGGGCGTCAGCGCCGGAAGAGCGGACGTCGGCGTCGGAAGGGCGGGCGCCTCCCGCAGGCGAGCGGGCGTTCGTCGCGTCGGCCGAGGGGATCCGCGTGTCGTCGTCTGCGTCGTCCCCGCGCCTGCCGAACTGATGCCGTGTGACGAATATCCCGAAGATGAGGCAGACGAAGGCGACCGTCCCGACGATTCGCGCCGGGAATCTCACGAGCGCCACGCAGGTCAGCGAGGCCATCGCGGCCCACATGTAGAGAATGAGGACGGCGCCCGCGTGGGAATGCCCCCGGCGCAAAAGCCGGTGGTGAAGATGGCCGGCGTCGGCGGCAAACGGAGACTGCCCGCGGGCGAGCCTGCGGGCGACCGCCCACGTGAAGTCAAGGAGCGGCAAGAAAATCACCGCGGCGGGCACGAGAAGCGGCATCACCGCGGGCAAGGCGTATCCGGGCGACGTGTTGGCCGGATCGATTTGCCCCGTGACGAGGATGCCCGCCGCCGCGATGAGCACGCCGAGCATGAGGGCGCCGGAATCGCCCATGAAGATCCGGGCTCGGTGAAAATTGTGGGGAAGAAAACCGGCGCATATGCCGACGACGGCGGCGACCACGACGCACGCCGCCGACGCGTAGTCGCTCGGGGAGGCGTCGCGCGTGAGCGTGTAGGAATAGACGAAGAAAGCCAGTCCGGCGATTCCCACGATTCCTGCGGCCAGCCCGTCGAGCCCGTCGACGAAGTTGACGGCATTGGCCACAATGACCATGACAATCGTCGTGATGAAGAGCGTCAGCCGCGTCGATCCGACCGTCAGCCCCATGAAGGGGACGGTCACCAACTGGACTCCCTGCCATGCCATCGTCCCGGCGGCGAGCACCTCGCCCGCCAGCTTTGCGTACCAGACGAGCTCCCAGACGTCGTCTATCGCACCGACCAGGCACATGAAGCCCGCGCCGAGCAAGACACCCCAAATCGCGGAACCTCGCGGAAAGACGCCCGACAGATAGGGTATTCGCGAGGCGATGAGGATGGCTGCAGAAAATCCCAGATACATCGCCACTCCGCCCAGCCTCGGGATGGGAAGGGTGTGCACGTCGCGTTCGCGCACCTGCGTGATTGCGCCGAGCAAAAGCGCCAGTCGTTTGACTACGGGAACCAGCAGATACGTCGCAACGGCTGCGATCGCCATGATGAGAAGGTAAACGCGCACTAGGCAACATCTCCGAATCGGGCGAGTTCGCCCCTGTCGATGCCGCCCTCTCGCAGAACCCTCATGAGATCGCCGTCGATGGACACGATCGTGGAGGGCGCTCCGCCCGGGCACCGACCGCCGTCGAGGTAGACGGCGACCTTCTCTCCAAGCTGCTCGACGGCTTCGCCCACAGTCGCAGCGGGCGGGCGGCCGCTCAGATTCGCGGACGAAACGGCAAGCGGCCCGGCTTCTTTCAGCAATTCCAAGGCGACGGGATGATTCGGCATTCGCAACGCGATTGTGCCGTTCGTCTCACCGAGGTCCCATCCAAGCCGCTCGGACGGCAGAACGAGGGTCAGCGCGCCGGGCCAGAACTCGTCCATGAGAGCTTTCGCAACGTCGGGGGCCTCCCGCGCCAGTCCCTCGGCCTGGGCCGCAGAGGCGACGAGGACGGGCGAGGGCTTGTCTCTCCCGCGCCCTTTCGCGGTGAGAAGGCGATCGACGGCTCGGGGGCTCCGAGGGTCGGCCCCGACCCCGTAAACGGTGTCGGTCGGAAGCACAACGAGCGAACCTTCGCGAACGGCCGCAGCCGCTGCCCTTGCGGCGTCGGCGTCCGCGCTGTCGATGACTCTCATCGCGCCTCCCAACTTCAATGCTCATCTAAGGGTAGCCGAGCTCGCAGCCATCGCGGGCGTCCGGCCAGATCCGTTCCCGTTTCCGCCTTGACGAATCCCGTCTTCAACGCAAGGCGCCGCAACGGCTCCGCCTGTTCCTCAGCGTGTTCCATGACCAAAAGCCCGCCCGGCTTCAAAAGTCCAACCGCTTTTTTGACCAAGGCGTTCGGCATGTCCAGGCCGTCTTCTCCGCCTCCCCACAGGGCGGCGGCGGGGTCGGCGAGAACCTCCGGAGACAGTTCGCAGCGCGCGGGCACGTACGGGGGATTCGCGACGACGACGTCGAACTTTCCGCGCGCGCCGCCGGATCCGAGGGCGCCGGGTTCGCTCGCGCCGGAATCTTTGCGCACGTCAGGTTCGCTCGCGCCGGAGAATTCCAGCGCGTCAGCGAGGACGAATTCGACGGGGTCGCCGTAGGCGGCGTTGTTTTCACGCGCCACTTGAAGAGCCTCGGCTGAGGCATCGACGCCGACGACCGCGGACCCCGGGACCTCCGTCGCCACGGCAAGGGCGATGGCGCCCGATCCTGTGCACAGGTCGAGGACGCGCGGCCGCTCGCCCCGATCGGCGATCCGCCGAGCCTCGTCGACGGCGTCTTGCGCAACGGCCTCGGTTTCAGGCCTGACTATGAAGGCGCCCGGGCGGCTGACGAGCTCAAGCCAGCGAAAGTACATGCGCCCGGTGATGTGCTGGAGCGGCTCGCGGGCGGCTCTGCGCGCGACGGCCCGCGAAAACGCCGCGCGTTGGTCAGGCGTCGGGTCGGCGTCCGGCAGGCGGCGTACGCCGACCGCGAATTCGGCAAGCTCGCGGGCGTCCGACGTCGGGGAGGCCACTCCGGCGTCGCCCAAAAGCGCGGACGCCTCCGCAATCAGGCGATTCCAACTTCTCCGCGTCACTCCTGGGAGGCCATCCGCTCGGCCTCGTCCATCTCGCGAGCCGAATCGACGAGAGGCCCGAGGTCTCCGGCGAGAACCTGGTCGAGGTTGTAAGCCTTGTACCCCGTGCGATGGTCGGAGATCCTGTTTTCGGGGAAGTTGTAGGTGCGGATTCGTTCGGAGCGATCGACCGTGCGCACCTGCGAGCGGCGCATGGCGGCGTTTTCCTCGGCCTGCTGCTCGAGCTGCATCTGGCGGAGCCTCGCCCTCAGGACGCGCATGGCGGCCTCTCGGTTCTTGATCTGCGATTTCTCGTCCTGACAGGAGACGACCAGTCCGGTGGGAATATGCGTGATGCGCACGGCGGAATCCGTTGTGTTCACTGACTGCCCGCCCGGGCCCGAGGAGCGAAACACGTCGACGCGAATGTCGGCGTCGGCGATCTCCACCTCTCCGGGGTCGTCGACCTCCGCGAAGACAAGCACTCCGGCTGCGGAGGTGTGTATGCGACCCTGCGATTCGGTGACGGGGATGCGCTGAACGCGGTGGACCCCGGCCTCGAATTTAAGATGCGCCCACACGCCGTCGGCGGGGTCCTCGGGAGCCGAACGCAGCCGGACGGCCATCTGCACGTCCTTGAAGCCGCCGAGCTCGGTGGGCATCGAGCTGAGGATCTGCGTCTGCCAGCCCATCCGCTCGGCGTAACGCTCGTACATTCGCAGCAAATCTCCCGCGAAGAGGGCCGATTCCTCGCCGCCCTCCCCCGCCTTGACTTCGACGATGGCGTCGCGGGCGTCGTCGGGGTCGCGGGGAATGAGCACGTCTTTGAGGGCGGCCTCGGCCTGCGCATAAGCTTCTTGCAAACCGGGCAGCTCGGGGCGGAAGAGCTCGGCGTCCTCGCCGCCGGCTTCGACGATCTCCCGGGTCTCCGAAAGATCGGCCTCGGCGCGCCGGTAGGCCTCATAAACGCGCACGACCCGCCCCAGTTCGGCGTACCTGCGCCCGAGGGATTTCATCTTCTCGGGACTCGAGAGCGCCTCGGGGCTGGACATCTCCGTTTCAATTCTGCGGTGCTCGGCGAGCATCTGCTCGGCGAGCTCGATCTGACTGCTCATTCCTCACCACGCTCCTTCTCAAAGAAAATACACCTCGGCGCCGACGCATTTCCTGCGTCGGCGCCGAGAGCACGAACTACTTGGCCTTCCGCTTGCCGTAACGGGCCTCGAACTTGGCCACGCGGCCGCCGGTGTCGAGAATCTTCTGCTTGCCGGTGTAGAAGGGGTGGCAGGCGCTGCACACATCGACGCGAAGGTGGTCGCCCTCAATCGTCGAACGAGTTTCGAACTCGTTGCCGCACGTGCACGAAACCTTGATGGCATGGTATTCGGGATGGATTCCCCGCTTCATTTGAGCTCCTTGGATCGTTGAACGCCCCGGGTCCGATGCGCGGACGGCCTCTCAGAGGAGACCGCCCTTGCCGCAGGGCGAAAAGCGCCTGCGGCCGCGACACCGGTGAACCGGAAGCCGACGAGCTATTTTTACACAACTCGTCGCTTTTGTACATCCGCTTACGCCGTGGGAGGACGGACGAATCGCGGCGCCGACTGCAGCGCAGATCAATTCGCCTGCATCGACTTCATGATCTGCACGAGGAATTCCGCATTCGACTCGGTCTTGCGCAAACGCCCGAGCATGAAATCGGAGGCCTCCGCCACATCGAGCGTTCCAAGGGCCCGGCGCAGCTGCCAGATGACCTTGAGCTCCTCCTGGCTGAAGAGCAGCTCCTCGCGGCGCGTGCCGGAGGCGTTGACGTCGATCGCCGGGAAGATGCGCCGATCCGCCAACTGGCGCGAGAGGCGCAGCTCCATGTTGCCGGTGCCCTTGAACTCCTCGAAAATCACCTCGTCCATCTTTGAGCCCGTTTCGACCAGCGCCGAGGCGATGATCGTCAGAGACCCCCCGTTTTCGATGTTGCGGGCCGCTCCGAAGAACTTCTTCGGCGGGTAGAGTGCAGCGGCGTCGACGCCTCCCGAAAGGATGCGCCCCGAAGCGGGAGCGGCGAGGTTGTAGGCGCGAGAGAGCCTGGTGAGCGAGTCGAGAAGCACGACGACGTCTTGGCCGAGCTCCACGAGGCGCTTGGCCCGTTCGATGGCGAGCTCCGCGACAATCGTGTGGTCGGAGGCCGGGCGGTCGAAGGTCGAGGCGATGACCTCCCCCTTGACCAGGCGCTTCATGTCCGTGACTTCCTCGGGGCGCTCGTCAACCAGAACCACCATGAGGTGGACGCGCGGGTTGTTCGACGCAATTGCCATGGCAATTTGCTGCATGACCATCGTCTTTCCCGCCTTCGGCGGGGCGACGATGAGGCCGCGCTGGCCCTTTCCGATCGGGGCGACGAGGTCGATCGCACGCGGCGTCAGGGCCTTCGGCGTCGTCTCCAGACGGAGCATGTCCTGCGGGTAGAGCGGGGTGAGTTTGTTGAACTCGGGCCGCGTGAGCGAGCGTTCGACGTCGAGGGAATTGATCGTGTCGATCTGAACGAGCTGGTTGAGCTGGTTGTAATGGTTGCGGTTGCGATTGCGATTGCGGTTGTTGTAGTGCTGATCGCCTTCGGTGCGCGGCCGAACCGCGCCGACGATGGCATCGCCGCGGCGCAGCCCGTGCTGCTTGACGATCTGCTGGGAGACCGCTGCGTCGTTCCCACCCGGAAGATACCCTCCGGTGCGGAGGAAAGCGTTGTTTCCCTCGAAGTCGAGGATGCCGGCGACTTGCAGAAGGTCCTCGTCGTCGCGCTGCGTGGCTTCCTGAAACTCGCTGCGGTCGCGATTGCGGTTCCTGTTGCGGTTGCGCGACCGACGGTCGGACGCCGTGTCGTCCCCGCCAGCGCGGCGCTCAGCCGCATCTCCGATCGCGTCGAGCGCCGCGCGCTTGTCAGATTCGGTCATGCCGCCGTCGCGCCCGCGGTCGTCGCGATTCTTTCCCCTGCCGTTGCGCTCGTTGTTGCGTTCGGCGCGCTCACGCGCAACACGCTCGTTGCGTTCGCGCCTTTGACGCCGCGAAAGATGTTCGGATTTGTCTTCGGAACCCTTGGATTCGGGCAGAACGATGTCGATCTCGCCGTCGCGAGGGCCGCGACGGCGAACCCGCGCCCCCTGCGCGCCGCGATCCGCTCCCTGGCTTCCGCGATCGGCCGTCTGGGCGCCGCGCTCGTCGGAACGATTCCCGGGCTTGGAACCATCCTGCCCGGCTGTCTTGGCGCCGCTCCGGCCCTGGGCGTTGTCGCTTGAATTGCCGCCGTCGGTCGAATTGCCGCCGTTGCCGCTCGGATTGTGCGCGTCCCGGGCGGCGGGCCATTCGAACGGGGTGTTGGTTTCGACCTTTTCCTTCGCAGGCTTCGCTTCGGCAGAGGCGCCGGCGTCGCCGCCTTTGTCCGCATTCGCATCGGCGGGGGCAGGGGTCGCATTGACCCGTCCGGCGAGCGGATTGGCCTCGCCAGAAGCCGATTTGGCGGGGTCGGCCTTGATCTTGGGGGCTTCGTAGCGCACCTTGATCT
>CAJPTB010000097.1 GCA_905373325.1 uncultured Ancrocorticia sp. | reverse complement strand
CAAGCAAGCCGTCTGCGTGGATGCCAAGGAAGAGTCTCAATGCACCTTCTGGTGCCGGGTGCTTACCGACATAGCAAGGAAAAGTCTTGGCGTGTGAGCGCCGTCTGTCTCAATGCACCTTCTGGTGCCGGGTGCTTACCGACATTCGATCATTTGGGTTTCGTATACCAGCATTCTCTGTCTCAATGCACCTTCTGGTGCCGGGTGCTTACCGACTGCCGTCTCTGCAAACCGCGTCGCAGCACTGTTTACTCGACGGTAATCGCCACCGGCGATCCATGCACCCTGACTCACCGGTAAACACCGCCTCTATTAGACCACACTTGTGCGGGATTTCGCCACTAAACGGCAATGCGCCACCGATCGCCCAAACCCCGTCTTCCGCGCCGACTTTCGACGGGGCGACGCCGAAAAGCCCTCCATTGTCAGAACTTTCCCAGCATCTGCGCGTGCACAGCAGTCTCTTCGCAAAACCCCAGCAAACGTGTCCCCTCAAGACTCCCACACCCCACAGCAGAGTCAGGGCGTCCAGAGTCGGAGACTCGCGGGGCGCACGCGCGACAGCAGTTGCGGACGCCATGGCCCATCGCTCAAAGTCGCAGCCCTGAAAGTCGCATCACCGCAAGACGAGCGTGCAACAGCCACACACAGCGCTCCCGGCGTCGGGCTACTTCTTTGATCTCGCTCTCTTTCCGTCATTCTTGCCTTTCTCCCTCGATCTGCCGCCCGATGACTTTCTCTTTTTCTTCTGTTTTCTGGGCTGGACGGTCAGCGGTTGTTCCGCCATTGAGCCGAAAAGGTCGATGGGGGAAAGCCCCCTGCCTTTCGCCGGGGACCCGGCGGGCGGTTGGACGTCTTTCCTTTCTCCTTTCTTTCTTGGGGGAGTCACCGTCTGATTGTTGGCTCTGTTTTCTTCGAGTGTCATATAGCGAACTTCGACCTCGCGGGCCTTGCCCTGCTCGCCTTGCCGAACGTCGTCGTACCCGTATGCCGCTCGCTGCATCGCCTCGACCCAGGGCTGTTCGTCGAGCTTGAACCTTCCGAGAACGGAAGAGAAGTCCGCGATGCCGGGCGACGGGCTTTCGGGCCCTGTCGGCATGTGGCCGAGGCATCCGTCCAGTGACTCATATCTTTCCGCGAGGTCCCCGCCTTTGTGCGCCGTCATGCTCGTGGCTCTCGCCTCGACGACGCCTAGCCCGAGCGGTTTGCCCAGGCCCATGCGCAAGTATCCGATCGGCGGCTTGGTCGCAGAGGATTCCACCCGGCTTCCCTCCCTTTCAGCATGGGTGCGCCTGTCTCGCACGCTTCGCGGCACGAGGTTCTCCGGCGTGAGAACCCACAGGAGGGCTGCGAGTTCCTCCTGGGCGAGGTCTGTGAAACGGATCCGGCAACGCAATACCGAACCTGCCTGTATGAACGAGGTGACGAGGAGGGAAACCTTGACGTTCTCTTCAGTCTCCTTTCCATTGGCAAGGATTTGCCCGCCCGCCGAGGGAAGCTCGTTCCGCCCCAAACGGCAACGGTGCACGGGGTATGCGGCGATTCCCAAGAATTGCCCGCGTGAGAAACACTCACTGCGCGCAATCGCCTGACGGCTCGAATCTTGAGCATTCGCCTTGGCCGCCGCGCTTTCCGACGCTGCCGCGCTGTCCAGTGCCGGGGCGCCCGCAGCCGCTGGGCTTGGCGTCTTGCCCTCTTCATCCGTAATGAACCTTCGGGCTGAAGACGGTTTGGGCTCCAGCAACGGCGGCAGAAAACGTGGCTCCTTCAGCTTGCACACGGTTTTCAGCGAGGGGTCGAACGCGTTCGGCCCAGAGGCGTCGATCGGGCCGAACTCGATTCGTCCGCGAAGGGCGACGTCGCCGGGAAAGCCGCTCTGAGCCTCGTCGCCTCCGGTTTTCTGCACGACGTATCCGAAAAGCCGATCGGCCGCCGAAGCCTCCCCGGCCTCAGAAAGCGGAAGAGCCTTCTGATCCTTCGCGAGCTCCCACGGGCTCTTCGAGTAGGCGCGCCGTCCGACCATGACGGGAACGAGTTCGCGGACCGTGGTCTGGTCTGCGTCGAGCACCGCGTATGCAAGGTCGCCTTTCTCGAGCGCCGCAAAGTCTGGATCGCCGGGGTTGGACTCGCTCTTGTCCGCCATACGGGTGAAACGATTGGGCAGAGGCGCTTCCGCCCTTTCACCCTTCTCTATCTCCTGTCTTCTGAGGGACAGATAGCTGGCGATGATGTCCTTGTAGGATTGGTGGACGGACGAGGGCGCGACGGCGAACTCGCTTTGGTTCGGGTCCATCTTGAAGAAGAAGCGCTCATCGTGTTTCTTCTCGAACAATTGACCCGCGGATTTGCCGTCGGGGGCTGTGCGGTAGGCGTAGCCCCAGGCGGTTCTTGTCTCAGGCTTTCCGCAGTGCGCGTCCCGGTTGCGGATGCCGTTCTTCTCCGATTCGCCCGGCCGTCTTTCCGATTCGCCCGGCCGTCTTCCCGATCTGTCCCGCCGTTCTTTCGAGTCGCCTTGAAGGTCGCGTGCCGACCTCTCCATTGTCGAACTGGAAAAAGAGACGATCTCCTCGCCGACGTTGAAGAGGCGGTGCTTCTTTCCGGCGTCGTCGAAAATGTCTGTGACTACCCAAAAAGCGTAGAGCGGGGCCTTGCGCTGACCTTGAATGCACAGGGTCATCGTGCAACGAACCCGCTCGCCGTGCGGGGCGAGGCGGCGGGCTTCCTTGAAAGACTTCTTGTTGACGGGTTTGATGTGCTTGCTTTCGCGGTCGGGGAGCGCCGCCGCCCTCAGGATCGAGTACTCCTTCGTGCCGTCGTCGGAGCTGCGCACCGATTCGTGCGGCGTCGTTCCCCGCAGCAGCTCGAGCTTCAGGGAGCCGTCGCCGCGTGCCTCCTCCACTCGCACCGGAACAAGCATGAGAGCGCTGGCCGGATCGCCCCTATATGTGAGCTGGGCGCGATGGAACGAGTCGGTGCGCCGCAGCTTGTTTGAAGAGGACGGATGCGCGCCGAACACCCGAAAACGCGAGGCTGTCAGGGTTTCGTAGGCGCGCGAGACCATTCCCTTGACCATCGTCGGGCTGACGAAAGGCTCTTCGGGCGTGCCGTCCTCGCATTCTTCGCTTCGGAGGCTTCCCGAGACCTCGCTGGTGGGGGCCTCGCTGTCCTCCTCCGTGCCGCTTTGGTCGCCGTCGTGCTTTTGGGCGTCGTCATGTTTTTGGGCGTCGTCGTGCTTTTGGGTGCCGTCGTGCTTTTGGTCGCCGTCATGTTCTTGGGCGTCGTCATGCTTCCCGAAGACCAGAGGGGTGTGAACCGTCATCTCCACGTCGATCGAGCCCGACCACCTATCGGGCTTCAGGCGGTCGTGACCGCTGGCGACGCCGTCGTCGAAGAGCGTCTTGGGGAATGCGCCGACGGCGTTGCGAACGTCCGTTGCGTGAGTTTGTGCCTCCTTTGCACGAGCTTGTGCCTCTGCTGCCTGAGCTTGTGCCGTTTCCCGAAGCAGCGGTATCCGATTGACGGCCGAATGGAACGGTTGGAAATCTTTCGGCGCATGACCGGTAGCGCGAGACTCGTCGGTGTTTTTCTCACTCATAGTGGGTTTCCAAACGTTTTATTCCGTCGAAATTCGCATTGGGGACGGACGGTATGTTTTGGTGCTCGGCGAAGAGCTGCAGAGGTCAGCAGGCGACAAACCGCGGCCTTCCTGCGGTTCGCCGGTTTTGCTGTTCGTCTGGTTGTTCGCCTTATTTTCGGCCAGGGACATATAACGCACTTCGACGCCGTCGTCATAGCCGTAGGCCGCACGCTGCATCGCCTGGATCCATGGCAGGCGGTCGAGGTCCAAGCGGCGATCGGGATCGACCTCGCGCATGAGCTTCTTCAAGGAGAACCTTGACGGCTTGCGCGTCTTGGCCCCGAAACCGAGGCATGCCTCCAGCGATTCGTAAGATTTCGCGAGACTTCGCCCGCGCCAGGCTTTCAGGCTGCCTTCGGCGATGCGAACTTCCACGGTGCCCAGACCGAACGGTTTGCCCAAGCCCATTCGCAGGAATCCGACGGGTTTGGCGGGTTCCTCGCCGTCCCCTTTGCCGGCTTCGCCTTTGGCCTTGCCTTCAGTGTTCTCAGCGCGCTTGCGTGCCTCCAACGGGACGAGGTTTTCCGGAGTGAGCACCCACACGAGGGCCGCCAGCTCGAATTTGCTGAGATTTTCGAAACGCAAGGTGCACTTGAGCGAGCTTCCGGCTTTGATCCAAGTTTTGGCGGTGATCCGGACGTCGTCGTTGCCTTGCTCGAGGTCGAGCTGGGGAAGCTCGGTTGCGCTTCTGAGGAAGCCGGTTTCGTCGACTTGCGGTTCGCGGTGAACGGGGTAGGCCGCTGCGCCGAGGAGCTGCCCCGGCCCGAAATACTCTCTCCGGGCAAGGAGACGCCGTTCCTCTTTTTCTTCTTTGGCGCTGGCTTCTTGTTTTTTCTCATTTGGAGCGTTGCCGGCGTTCTCATTGTCTCTTTTGACGCGAAGAGTGGTGCCGTCGGAGCCCGTCAGGAAGCGCCGGGCGGAAGAGACCTTCGGCTCGAGCAGCGGCGCCAGCTTCTTCTCCTTGCAGCACACTTTCGCGCCGGACGAGTCGACCGGCCCGAAGGAGACGCGCCCGCGATAGGCGACGTCGCCGCCCTTTGCGTTCTCCATCGTTTCCTGCACGACGTAGCCGAAAAGCCTGTCGGCCGGAGAGGCCTCGTCGCGATTCTTCAGGGGCGCAACCAGCTGATTCTCAGCGAGTTCCCGCGGGCTCTTTTGATACGCTCGCCGTCCGACCATTGTGGGCAGAACTTCGCATACGGTGATGCTTTTGAGCATTTTGCCGTAGCAGTCGGGCACCTTGTCAGCGGCAAGGCGGACGAAGACGAGGTCGCCCTCCGCGAGGACCGGCGCAGGCGCGCCGCCGGCTGGCGCCGGTGCGTCGTCGGGCTCGTCGTCGGCCTGTGCTGAAGCGCCGTTTGCGGCTCGATTCTCGCGCTTTTGTGACGCGCGATTGAGCAGATGGGGTTCGGGTCCCTTGTACTCGTCCGACCTTTTGCGATAGCTCTCGATAATCAGCCTGTAGTCGCGAATGTTCGTTTCAGTGAGCCGCAGAATCGTTCCCGAGATGGCTTTCTCCGAAGAATCGATCTTGACTTTCTCCAAAGAGTCGATCTTGAAGAAAAACCTCTCGTATTTCTTGTTCTCGAACAGGTCGCTTGCAAACTTGCCTTCGGGTGCTGTGCGGCAGGCGTACCCCTCAACCTCAATGGGTCTGGCACTCCGATCTCGCGTAACACGGAAGAACTCTTCAAGTTCACCGGTGTCCTCGCGCCGCACATGCGTAACTACGGGCTTGCCGTCTTTGAAGCGGGTCAAACCGACACGAACCGGTTCCCCGTGGGGAGTCAATGAGCGAAACCTCTTGAGCACCTGCTCCGCAGGCAGAAGAAGTCCGGCTCCGGGTACTCGCGGGCGTTGAGGCGCTTTCGCGTTCGGGGTGGGCTGCGTGTGGCCTTCGCGAACGACTTCGATGCCTTCGATGTTCAGGGAGTCGACCAGAAGCGCCATCTCGTTCTTCTCGCCCTTCCTGTTGAGGATTTCAACGGCGAGGTTGTCGGCCTTGTCACGGCAGACCCTCGCGGGAAAGAGCTGATTTGCCTGCGACGGGTCCACCCGATAGGTGAGCGGGTCACGATGCTCGCCGAACACTCGGAAGCGCGAGGCCGTTAAGGTTTCGTAGGCGCGCGAGACCATTCCCTTGACCATCGTCGGGCTGACGAACGGCCGCCCTGAACCGTCCATCGGCACTTCGATGACGTTCCTAGAGCCGGGAATCCTCTTGGTTGCGTCGGATTCCTTTATTCGGTTGCCTTCGGCGTCCTCCTTATATTGGTTCCCGAAAACGAGCGGAGTGCGGACCTTCATCTCAAGGTCGATCGTGCCCGACCATCCCTCGTCCGCAAGCCGGTCGTGGCCGGGGGCTTTGCCATCGTCGAAGACGTCTTTTGGCAGCGCTCCTTCGGCGACGAAGTATTGCGCACTCCGGCGAAGAACCGGAATCCGATTGACCGCTGAATGGAATGCGCCCATGTCAGTTTTCCTTCCCTGTTGCCGCGAGCCGCCGTGCTCTGGCCGGTCTTCCGATCATTTTTCTGCGCACTTTCTTATGCCCACCTTCCGGTCATGAGCTCGTCGGCGAACACCGTGTTGCCGAACTTCGGCTCCTCTTTGCTGAACTCCGGTTCCTCGACAAAGACCTCTATGCTGCGCATGATGTCGGTTTCGTCGAGCTCTTTCTTGCCGGAGATGTCCGCGCCGTGTTGAAGGTACTCGTTCACTCGGTACCAGCACCCTTGGCGGAGCGTTTTCGCCTCGTTGTCTTTGTTCGTCCCGTCGTCTTCCGCTTTTTCATGCGCGGTTGCGTTGTGCTCTTCGCCTTCTCGAAGCCGTTCGACGACGATCTCCGCGCGGCCGTTCCCGTTGAGCCAGCGAATCTCGCGGGCGAGGACGCCGCCGTTCGAATCGGAATTGTTCGCCGCCTTGCTCGATTCGGAATTGTTCGCTGTTTCACCTGATTCGCGATTGCTCGCGGATCTATCCGGTTGGGGGCTTTCCGAGGAGCTCTCTGGGGCAATCACCTGCCACAGGCGCAGCTCGTACACGGTGTTGAGGGGGACGCGTTCATGCGATGAATCGACGAGCGGCGAGGCGGCGGCATCGATCCGGACGATCGCCTTCGCGCCCGACGTCGTATAGGCGATCCCTTGGAGAACGTGGGATTTGGAAGCTTGGGACGAACTTCCAGATTCGCCGCCTTGCCCGGGGGCCTCCTGCGCGGATGCGAGCTGCTGCGTCAGTTCCGCTGCGGCTGCTCGGGCGTGCTCCAACGCGTCGCTGAGCGTTGCGTTCGGGATGAAGGTGCGACTCCATTTTGCCTCGCGGAATGGGCGAAGTAAAGGTCAACCGCTTAACCATAAAGGGGCCTGAAGACA
>CAJPTB010000096.1 GCA_905373325.1 uncultured Ancrocorticia sp. | reverse complement strand
CTCGTGACCGGCCTGTTCGCCGCCACCAGCGCCGGGCTGTGGATCAAGGCGCGCCGCGACAGCGACGTGGCGAACCGGCGGAGCGTGGAAACCCTTATGGACCTTGCGGACACGACGATCGCCGGGGGCGACAGGGAGCTCGGCCTTCTCTACAGCAATCTTGCCTTGTCCAGGGCGAAGCAGTCCTGGGACTCCTATGCCGAGCTGCGCGGGAGGCATTACGTCAACGTCAACGGTGCGACGTCGCAGGGCCCGCTGGCGCCGTTGACGAGTATCAAGACGGATTCGGGCGTTGCGAGTTTTGGGATCGGATCCAACGGCACGATCGTCACAGCGGGCAAGAGCGCGAATCTCAGCGTATGGAGCAGCGAGAACGGCAAACGCCTGCGCTCGGTCACCCTCTCGGAGAAGCCCATCGACGTCGGCGCGTCGACCGACGGGACGCGTTTCTACGGCATCGACAGCCGGGGGCGCCTGACGGTCACTCCCGCAGACGGCGGCCCTGCCAGAACCGTTCGAATCGCGGATGCGCGGGCCATACTCGGTACAGTTCTCGCCGGCGATCGTCTCTTCGTGACCCATGACCCGACAAAAGGCAGTTCTCGCGTCCGCGGCTACGACGTAAAAACGGGGGCGCAGATCTTCGACGTCGATCTTTCCAATAGGCCGTTCGTCCACTTCGACTGCGCCCAGGACGGCTCGGAATTCGCCATTGCGTTCAAAGGCGGCGGCGCCGAGAGGTACGACGGCGCCACCGGCGCCCTTCGCCAGTCGATTGTCGATCCCGCCCAGGACGCCGCCGCGCTGGCCGAATCCCGCGCGGAAGGCGGATCCGTGGACTACTCGATGTCGGGAAACAAGCTCGTTTACTTCTCCGCGAAGACGATGCACGTGGTTTCCCTTCCGTCGGGATCCGTCGTCTCCAATTCCGTCGAAAAACGTTACGGCGGAGGAATGGCCAAAATCTCGAGAGACGGCACGTTCGTCATCGACCCCTCCACGAAGAAGAAAATCGATGCCGCGACAGGCAAACAACTCTCCTCTTACGCACTTATGGAAGGCGACGATCGAAGCCTGGCGTGGCTTTCCCCGCGCGACAACGCATTCATAGTCGGCACGCGTGGCAGAGAGCTCATGCTGTGGGACGATTTGTCCGACGCCAAGCCGTTTGATCGTTCTATAGCGCCGGCCGCGGCTAGGGCCTACAGCGGATCGCCCATTGAGCATGGGCAGTTTACCCGTGACGGGAAGCGATTTGTCACAGCAAGTTCCGACGGCAACCTGACGGTTTACGACGTCGCGGCCCCTGACGGAGGAGTCCAAACCTCGGGCTCCGTCGTCGTCCGTTCCAATAACCGCGATTTCCTCTACAGCCGCAGCGGAAACGGAGGAGTGATTGTTGATGCGCGCAAGAAAATAGGGGAAGCCACTCTGTCGAAGATTCGGAGTTCCAGCGAAGCAGCCGTCAGCAACGACGGAAAGGCGCTCGCATTCATGTCGCAAGCACACGCGGAAGGGGTGAGCGTCCTTTCTGACTCCGGCCAAGCCGAGTACAGGACTCCCGAGAGCATGCCCTTGGGAGCCTCGGGAACCTCGATCGTCTTCGGCCCGTCCCACGACATCGTGTACGTGACGGTCAAAGGGGAGATCGTCCATTACGACGCCAGCGGAAAACTCGGCTCCTATGGATCGAAAAGGGACGGCGACGTCGCCTCGCTCCTGGCGAGCGCCGACGGATCGGTCCTCCTCGTGAATCGGGAGGGGGGAAAATGGCAGGCGTACAACGTCAAGACGCGCAAGCTCCTCAAACGAGGGACCGGGACAGTCTACGCCGTTTCGGGGAAGGACGGCGCATTCGAATCCGCGACGTTGCAGGCGGGGAACTCGATCAGCACCGTCGACGCGTCGGGCAATGTCAAGCGGAAGGTCGAGATGCCGAGGCAAGTCGGCCGCCTGGTTCGCTCGGGGCAAGCGCTTGACGCAACCGAAGACAGGTTCCTCGTCCGGACGCAGAAGCAAGTCGTTGTCTTTGACCTCGCCGTCGGCCAGGTGGTTCAGCGGCTCAGAACGCCGGCGGTCAATGCGCGGGCTCTGCTTGTCTCCGACGGCGTCGCCTACGACGTCGACGACCCCCAAACCAGGAGCTTTCGCCTGGTGAAAAACGTGAATCTGGCCGACGCGGAGGCGGCCGCAAAGAAGATGGTGGGGGACAGGAAGCTCACGGAGGCTGAGAAGGAAGTGATCGGCCAGTGAACGCCCGTGAGGGAGTCGCCCCCCGAAAGTCGATTGCGCGCTCTCCCTACTTCAAGATTTTCGCCGCGGTGGCCTTCCTCGCGGCGCTCATAGCCGGATTGCAAGTCGAGTGGGGGAAAAACGGAAACTCGTGGACGGACGCCTCCATGACGGTGTACGCCGTCATGAAGCTTTTCCTTTTCGACTCCGTGCTTGAGGGAGACCCCGGGCCTCCCGTCTACGAGGTTGCCCGATGGCTCGCGCCCATGACGACGGCGGCCGGCGTTCTCGCCGTCTTCGAGGTTTTCGCGGTCGACCTGCGCCTGCGGCTCCACCCGGTGACCGGCAACCACGTGGTGGTGCTCGGGTGCGGCGAGCGGTCGCGGGCGATCATGCACGAGATTCTTGGCTGGAAGGAGGCCAGCGGCGTCGTATGCGTCGTCCCGGACACGACGCCGCTCGACGACGTCCGTTCCCTAAAGTCCGCCGGAATCCAGGTGGTCGCCCTCGATTACGACGCCAACGACACGGCCGAGGAGGCCAGGGCGATCGCCAGAATCCACCTGGAGTCGGCCCGTGGGATCATCTCCATGGAGCCGGAGCCGGCCACCTTCGGCCACGTTCGCTGGCTTGCGGCGCGGGCGCCGAAGGGCGTGGGCGCGACGGTCCACGTCAATTCGGAGAGCCGCCGCCTGCGCGAGATCGTCGAACGGGACATGGACAATTTCCCCGATTTCGACATGCACTACTTTTCCCTCTCGGAGCTGGCTTCCTATCAGCTCCTCGGGTCGGGCGAGTTTTCGATCCTGCCGCCCGCTCTGGACGCTTCGCGCAGGTTCATGGCCGGCGACCCCGCCCCGTGGAACGAGGCGCCCGGCCGCGTCCTTCCATACAACGGGTTGACTTTCGAACAGATCGACGCGGCCGTGGCCGAGCCGCACGTGCTCGTCGTCGGCATGGGGCAGGTGGGCGGCGAGCTTCTGGCCATGCTGGCGAATCTGGGGATCACCAGCCCGAACAGGCCTCTGCGGGTGACGGCGGCGGGCCGCGGGGTGGGCGAGCAGATCGACGACGTCTTCGCGCAGGTTGAGGATCTGTCCAAAGTCATCGATCTGACCGTCCTCGACCTCAATCCCGAAAGCCGCGCCATGCGTGACGCACTGGCGGGCATCTCCGCCGAGCATCCGTTCAGCGCGGCCGTCTACGCCCTGGAAGACGCCAGGGGATCCCTCCTGTCCGCCGATTTCATGATGCCCGTGCTCGCGGGGATCAACACCGCCGTGTGGTGCCCGCATCGCGCCGACGTCGATCCCATTCTCAATGCGATGCCCGAAGGCTCGCGGATCCGCCTGTTCGGCCTGGACTCGGAGGTGCTCAACCCCGGGGCAATCCTCGCCGAGCGCTACCTGGAGCAGGCACGGCATTTCAACCTCGTCTACGCTCAGACGGACGCCCGCATTGCCGGCGGGCTTCCGCCGATCAACGCGCAAGAGGCGTGGACGGGGCTGAGCACGGTCAAGAAGGAGTCAAGCTTCGCGCAGGCCCTGCATCGCCACGTCAAAGGCGCCGTGCTCGACGCGACGGCCCGGGCCTTCGCCGGAGTCAACGGCTTTCAGCTCATCAACCACTGGGAGCGGGTCTTGGAGGGCCTGACGGCGGCGGAGCAGGCCGACGCCATCGCCGCCGACCCGCTGCTGAGCTACATGTCGGCCTTGGAGCACCGCCGATGGGCGACCTTCTATTACCTGCGCGGCTTCACCTGGGGCGAGACCAAGGACGAGGTCGGCAGAACCCACGATTGCCTCGTCGACGATTGGGACGCCTTCATCGCGGGCCCGCGCCGTGAAACCATCGCATACGACGCCTTTGCGAGTTTGATCCTCGACGGCCCTGAATGATCGCGATCGCCGATTTTGGCCGGGGTGGGCGCGCCCTTCGGCTTGCGACGTCGGCCGCGGATCGACGGCAGACGTCGCAAAGCCTCCTCTAGTAGACCATCTTCATGGCCGTGCGCACCTCGTCGAGGGTGGCGTTTGCCATGGCGTTCGCCCGCTCGTTGCCCTCGTGCAGGACCTTCTCGACGTATCCGGGTTCGGCCTCGACCTCCGCGCGGCGGGCGCGGATCGGCGCGAGAAAGTCGTTGAGCGACTCGGTGACGACCGCTTTGAGCCTTCCAGCCCCGGCGTCGCCGATCTCTTCGGCGATTTCGCGGGGCGAGCGCCCTTGGGCGAGGCCCGCGAGCGTCAGAAGATTCGAGACTTCCGGGCGATTCTCGGGGTCGAAGGCGATGAAGCGCTCGGAGTCGGTTACGGCCTTCTTGATCCGCTTGGCCGTTTCGTCGGCGCTCATTCGCAGCTCGATCGTGTTGTTGCGGGATTTGCTCATCTTGTCCCCGTCGAGGCCGAGGATCATGTCCGCTTCGGAAAGCAGGCCGTGCGGGCGGGGAAACACCTTGCCGTAGCGGGAATTGAACCGGTCGGCGACGACGCGCGTCTGCTCGATGTGCGGCAGCTGGTCTTTGCCCACGGGGACGAGGTTCGCCTTGCAGAAGAGGATGTCGGCGGCCTGGTGAACGGGATAGGTGAGCATGAGGCCGGACATCGCCCGGTTTCCCGCTGCTTCGAGCTCCGCCTTGACCGTCGGATTGCGGTGAAGCTCGGATTCCGTGACGAGCGAAAGGAAGGGGAGCATGAGCTGATTGAGGGCGGGCACAGCCGAATGGGTGAAGATCGTCGCCTTGGCCGGGTCGATTCCCACGGCGAGGTAGTCGGCAACGAGCGAGCGGACGCGTTCCCCGATGGGGCCGACGCCGTCGCGGTCGGTGATCACCTGGTAGTCGGCGATGACGAGCCACGTCTCGATTCCGGCCTTCTGGAGGCGCACGCGGTTGTGGAGGGAGCCGAAATAGTGGCCGATGTGAAGGTGGCCGGTCGGCCGGTCGCCCGTCAACACGCGGAACTGGCCGGGGTCTTCCTCAATCGCCTTCTCGATCTTGCGTGAAATGTCGCGAGCCTTTGCGAGGGTCGCGCTCGCCTCCGACGCCTCGCCTGCGGCTTGCCTGCCGCCGGTCGCCGGTCCGGCCTCGTCGGATCGATGGGCGTCGCCAGCCCGGCCGCCGCTGAGCGCCCCGGCGTCGGCAGCCCGATTGTCCTCGGTCATATGTCCCTTCTTTCGGCGTCGGACGCATGGTTCGTCTCATCTGACGCGCAGCTTGGTTCTCGTCGTCGGTTCGGTTCGCAGTCGGACGCACTAAGCCGCCAGACGCGTTTTCTGACACACAGTCTAGTAGGTTCGCCCGTCAGCCTGCCGGAGCCGCCGTTTCGCATGGCCCCGGCGGTGCGGTGTACACCTGCATCGACAGTGCGCCGATCGACGTCCTTGCTCCGGGGGCGTAGGAGGGCTGGTTCGCCTTAGGGCGTTCCCAGGCCGAATCCCAAGCCAGGCGGAAAATGGTTCCGCGGCCCTCCGGCAGGTGAATCTCCTTGTCGTGGGGCGAGCCGTTGAGGATGACGAGGACGTCGTTGTCTTTTTCCCGTCCCGAGCGCAGCATTTGGATCGTCCGGTAGCCGCGGTCGAACCAAAGGTATTGGGGCATGGGATTGCCTTCGGCGTCGAACCAGTCCAAATCGGTGAGAACGTCGCCCTTGTAGGACGTTTCGGTGTAAAAGCCGGTGGGGCGGCACGCATTCGACTCCCTGCGCAGACGCAGGAGGCAAGCCGTCGTCTCCCACAGATCGCGCTGCCACGGGGCCAGATCCCAATTCACCCAGGTCAGCTCGTTGTCCTGGCAATAGGCGTTGTTGTTGCCTTTTTGGGTTCGCCCGAATTCGTCGCCGGCGGTGATCATGGGGGTTCCGGCGGAGAGGATGAGCGTCCCCAGGAGGTTGCGCATGGCCTTGCGCCGCTCCGCTTTGACGGGGCCGGGCGCATCGGCCGCGCCTTCGAATCCGAAGTTCCAGGAGAGGTTGTTTGTGGTCCCGTCGCGATTGTCCTCGCGGTTGGCCTCGTTGTGCTTGGCGTCGTACGAGACGAGGTCGTGCAGCGTGAATCCGTCGTGGGCCGTTATGAAATTGATCGAGGCGTACACGCCGCGGCCGCCGGGCAGGCGCCCATGGCCGAAAAGGTCGGCCGATCCGGCCAGCCGCGTCGCTATGTCTCGCAGGTCGCCGCCGCTGCCGCCGTGCGCGAGCACCCGCGGATCGGCAACCCAGAACGAGCGCATCGTGTTGCGGAAATGGTCGTTCCAATCGGCCATCGGGGCCGGGAACTGGCCTGTCCGCCAACCGAAGGGTCCGAGATCCCAGGGTTCGTTGACCAGCTTGAGGCTGCCGAGGATCGGGTCGGTCAACATGGCCATGAGGAAGGGGTGGTTCGTGTCGAAATGCTCCCCGTTGCGCCCCAGGGTCACGGCGAGGTCGAATCGGAAACCGTCGACCCCGATTTTGTCCGCCCAGTAACGCAGTGAGTTGAGCGCCAAAAGGAGCACGGATCGTCGTCGGAAATCGAGCGAATTGCCGCATCCCGTGGTGTCCATGAGGCGCCCGGGGTTGTCCGGTTGAGCCATGTAATAGGAGGTGTTGTCGATGCCCCGCCACGAAATCGTCGGCCCGTCGCCGCCGCCTTCGCACGTATGGTTGTAGACGACGTCGAGGATCACCTCGATTCCTGCCTCGTGCAGGGCCGCGACCATGCCCTTGACCTCGTCTATGACGGCTTGGGGGCCGGCCTCCTGTGCGGCCTGCGTCGCGTAGCTGGGTTCGGGGGCGAAGAAATCGAGCGTGCTGTAGCCCCAATAGTTGGTCAACCCGATGTCCGCAAGGAAGGTC
>CAJPTB010000095.1 GCA_905373325.1 uncultured Ancrocorticia sp. | reverse complement strand
ATGTGGATGTGTATGCGGCGCGAGGCGGTGAGGTCCTCGGGCTCTTGGAACACCCAATTGGTGAGCTGGTCGACGACCTGCTTCGTCATCTTCTTGCTCTCGACGGCCTCCTGCGAAGCCTCGTCGTACTCGAAATCCTCAGGGTAGACGACGACGTCGACGTCGGGGACGTGGCCGAGCTCGCGCAGCTCCATCGGGGTGAACTTGACCTGCGCGGGGCCGCGGCGGCCGAAAACGTGCACGTCGCGCACCGGATTGTCCTTGAGCGCGGCGGCGACGTTGCCCGGAATCTCGGTCGGCATGAGATCCTCAACGTGCTTGGCGAGAATCCGGGAGACGTCCAGGGCGACGTTCCCGACGCCGAGGACGGCGACGTCGGTCGCCTCAAGGGGCCAGCTGCGGGGAAAGTCGGGATGGCCGTCGTACCAGGCGACGAAGTCGGCGGCGCCGTAGCAGCCGGGAAGGTCGACGCCGGGAATGTCGAGCGGGGCGTCGGCAAGCGCCCCCGTGGCGACGATGATCGCGTCGTAATGCTCGTGCATTTCGGCCAAGGTCACATCCGAGCCGACGTCGACGTTGCCGAGCAGCCGGATGTCCCCGCGCTGAAGAATGTTGTACAGCGCGTCGATGATCGCCTTGATGCGGGGATGGTCGGGGGCGACTCCGTATCGAACCAGCCCATAGGGCGCAGGCAGCCGTTCGAACAGGTCGATGGAAACGTCAAGATCGGACTTTGACAGGATGTCCGAGGCGTATATGCCTGCGGGGCCGGCGCCGATCACAGCGACGTTGTAGTGACGTTTGTCCACGTATGTCCTTCCTCGAGAGAACCGAGGAAAAGCTTATCCCGGAAGGAGCCCCCGACGTTGCACTGCGTGGCGCGGCCCACCAAACCGCGGCGGGGGCGGCGCCGTTCTTTTCGGCGTCGCCCCCGCGTCGGTCAGACGGTTCGGGTGTCCAAGCGAATCACGCCGTACGTCCACCCGCGGCGGTGGTAGACGGCGCACGGCTGCTTCGTCTCCTCGTCGATGAAGAGATAGAAGGGATGGCCCACGAGCTCCATCTCGTACAGGGCCTGGTCGACCGACATGGGTTGCGCCTCGTACAGCTTTTGGCGGACGACGACGGGCGAATCGCCCAGCTGGTTTTCGACCTCCTCGCCGGGGACGGTCGGGACCTTGGCCGTCTCCTGGGCCGCCTGCTCCTTGGCCTTGGGAATGTTGACGTCCTTCGGCGTCAGCGTCAGCGGCGCACTCACGTGGGAGTCGGGGCGTCGGTGTTCCTTGCGGCGATCACGCGCGCGCCTCAGCCGCTCGAGAAGCTTTCCCGACGCCAAGTCGAGGGCCCCGTACCGATCGGACGCGGCTGCCTCGGCGCGTATGACAGGGCCCTTGTCGATGACGGTTATCTCTATTCGCTCGGAGACTTCCGCCTGGGAGGGATTGGGCTCGTGGGTTATCTCGACGTCGACCCGTTGCGCCCTCGGCGCGAACTGTTCGATCTTCGAGAGCTTCTCGTTGACGTGGGTGCGGAAACGGTCGGAAACTTCGGCGTTTCGACCTTTGACGATAATCTCCACAATGCTCTCCTTGGGGATGTGATTTTAATGGAACTGGCGCTGCATCTCACGCAATCTCAGAGAAGATCACCCCCTTTTCCGGAGACGGCCGCCCCGTCGGGGCGTTCGCGTCGATGCCTTCATTGTAATCGACCGCGGGCCTCCGGGCGAGGTTTAAATCACATTTGCCTTTCGATTTCTTGGGTCGGCCGCCGCTGCGAGGACGACGGCGCAGACCACCCTTGCACCGGCCTTTTCGAGCGCACGCGCACATCCGGCCAGTGTCGCGCCGGATGTGAGGACGTCGTCGGCCACCACGCAATTTAGCTCCGTGCGAAACTCGCGGCGCGCCCGAATGAAAGACGTTTTCCGGCGCCGCCCCCGAAGCCCCGCGCCTCGCGCGCTTCCCGTTCTCAACGCGTCGACGGCGTCGGCCCGCACGCCCGCCTCGGTCAGCCCCTTCGCCGCCGCTTGAGCGACGTGCCCCGCGACGAACCTCCCGTCGTGCCTCCTGCGAAATCGCGAAGGGGCGGGAACCACGAGAATCCGCCCGTCGGCTTGCGGCGCGCCTGCGGACTCGGCGCCCCGCGGCCGCAGCGCGCCGGCCAGCTCCAAGGCGCGGGCCTCGACAATGCGGCAGACGGCGTCGGTGAGTTCGCGGTCGACGACGTTCTTCCATGCGATGATCGCGCGCCGCCGCCTCCCTCGGTACTCGCCGAGGGAAAAGACGGGAAAGGCCGGTTCAAAGTCGCCGGGCACGGCCAGCCCTTCACGGCTCAATCTCGGGTGGAGCAGGTAGGGGGCGCGCCAGGACGCGTCCGTCCACGCCCCCGCCAGATCCGATGCGCACGCTGCGCACAACGACGTGTCCCACGCCCCGCAGCCGGCGCAGGACCGAGGGAAGACCAAATCCATAAGCTCGTCGAACACAGCTCGATCTTCGCCCCTGCAAGGCGCGCGGGGCGGCGTGTCCACATATCCACAGGCGACGTGCCGCAGGGCCTCGTCCGGCGCTGACCGCGTAATGCGGCGCCTGCTTTGCTCGTTGCCGTTCCGGCGAGTCCGCCCGCCGGGACGAGGAGGACTCCGACGTCGCCGCGCGCCGGAACGAGGCGGACGCCGACGCCGCTGCGCGCTGGCCGCGAACCACCTGCCGCGGCAATCCCGCTCAGCCGGGAAGCGCCACGGCGGTGACGGAGCTTGCTATCGCCCGCCATGATCCGCCCTCTCGCGAATAGGCCACGTTCTTGTCGGTCAAGACGATGATCGACCCTTCGTCGCGGCCGGCGGTGATGGCGACGGCACCGGTGTAAGGCGCCATGAGCCGTTCGGAGGGCCCGCCGATCTTCACCGAGTACAGGGCGCGGTCGGACCCGGCCGAGGCCCGTCCGAGCACGGCTATCTTGGTGGGGCCGATCCAGGCGACGTCCGTGACGTCGACCATGCTCTGGCCTATGGTCATGGGGTCGCCGAGCTGCATGGGCTCGTCCTCGGAGTCGGCGTTGCGGTGGATCGCGGCGACCTGGATCGTGGGCGTTCCCGCCAGCTCGCTGACCACGACGATCCGCGAGCCGTCTCGCGAGACCGCGATGTCGCGAACCTTCGCCCCCCTGAGCCAGGAGACGCCGACGGCCTTCTCTCGCCCGACCGACGGGTTGGCCACGATGAGGGACCCTCCGTTCTCGCGCTCGCCCGACCAGATCCAACCGGAAGAGTCGTACGAGGGAGACAGAAGATTGCGCCCCTCCTTGACACTCCACCACGTTTCCTTCTCGGCGTCGAAGGCGAACAGCTGCGTCGCGTTGTTCGCGGTCGCCGCGAAGGCGGACTGCCCCGCCTGATAGCTGGCCGCGATCGAGTCGAGGTGGCGATTGCCTCCTCCCCTCCCCTTGCTTTGGACCTCCCCCGCTTTGAGCACCGTCGCCGGCGCTCCGTTCGACACGACGGAGACGGGGTAGGATCCGAACGGGTAGGAGGGAAGGGATTTGACGGCGTCGACGCCGGGAGGCGACCCCTCCACGGTGAGCTTGACGGATCTCACGTCGTTCGAGGTCCCCAGGGTGTGCCTGATCTGGGCGATCATCAAGGCCTGCTGCGAGGAAGATGCGGACAGCGCCTGGCTCGACAAATCGACGGACGCCTCGCCGTTGGCGACGTCGACGGTCTTCGTCAGCTGCGTCCCCGCCGGTATGGCCGTGTGGACGCCGTCGGCCAGCCATTGAGACGGCCCGGAAATGAGGCCGTTGATGGCGTTGGTGGCAAAGGACTTCTTCGGGTAGTAGCGCAGATCCGCCACGAGGGAGCTCGAGTCCGAGGAAAGGAAGTAGAGCGGAATCTCCGCGAATTTCTGAGAGAAGATGTTCTCCGAGAGGAAGATGCCGTCGTCGAGTGAGACTATTCGCCACTGGCCGTTCGCGTTCTTGGCCAGGGAGAATTCCGACGTCGATACGGCGTCGTTGGCCGCCTCCGTGAAGATCCCCTGCGAAGACACCGATCCGTGGGCGCCGACCGTCGCGCGGACAGCCCCGCTGTCGAGCGTGTTGAGTGCGATGTTTTGAGAATTGGGGTAGACCCTGACCTGCGCGAGCGGCTTCCAGTTCGACGCTGCGTCCGCGTGGAGATACTCTCGCGCCACGGAAAAATCGTCGTCCAACCCCGCCTGGCTGGCCAAAAGAAAGCCGTTGACGATCTGTTCGGGCGTGGCCCCCTCCGCCGGAGGCTGGGCCGAAAGGCCGATGGGCGGCTCGCTGTTGGTCGACGGCGAGACCCTGTCGACGGGGCCCGATCGGGGAATCTCGGCGCATCCGGCGAGCGCCAGCAGCACCGCGGCCACCAATGCCCCCAGGCGCATTCTATTCATGGCTCTCCCCTTCCGCCGCCTCCCCGGCGCGGCCGTCGATGTTCTTCTTTTCTTGCGCGTCGTCTCCGGCGTCGGCGGATTCCGGCGTCGGCCCAGCGACGACGACGGCGCCGCCCCAGGCCTCCTCGGCCGCCGCGACCCGCAGCGTGAGAGGGTTCGTGTACTGTTCGCCGACCTCGCGCGGGACGCTGAGGAGGAAGGTCGATCCCACGCCGACCTCGCCCGCGCACACGAGGCGGCCGCCGTGAAGCATGGCGTCCTCGCGCGCAATGGTCAGGCCGAGGCCCGTGCCGCCGGATTTGCGCACCCTGGCGGTGTCTGCTCGCCAGAACCGATCGAAGACGTGGGCCGCCTGCTCTTCGGACAAGCCTATCCCCCTGTCGGAGACTTCGACGGCGACCGCGTTCTCGCCGCCGACCACCAGGACCCGCACGGGCTTGCCCTCGGCGTGTTCGAGGGCGTTGACGACGAGGTTGCGGACGATCCGCTCGATCCTCCGCGGCTCGACCTTGGCCTGCGTGTCGCCTCGCGACTCGACGATGACCTCCACCCCGTTGGATTCGGCGAGCGGCCTCTGGGCCTTGACGACGGCGTCGGCTATCTCCCGCAAGTCCGCCTTGGTGCTCGCCAGCGTCATCGCGCCGGCGTCGTAGCGGGAAATCTCGAGAAGGTCGGAAAGCATGACGTCGAGGTTGATGAGCTGGTCGTGCTGCAATTCGGCGCTGCGGCGCAAAACCGACGGCAGGTCGGTGCGCCGGTCGTAGATGAGCTGGCCCGCCATTCGAATCGTGGTGACCGGGGAGCGGAGCTCGTGCGAGACCGCCGAAACGAACTCCTGCTGCACCTTGGACATCCGCTCGAGCTGGGTGAACTGGTCCGAAAGCGAGGAGGCCATCTGGTTGAAGGAGCGGGCGAGCTGGGCGAGCTCGTCGCGGCCCTTGACCTCCATTCGAGCGTCGAAGCCGCCCTGCGCCAGAATGCTCGCATTGCGCGAGGCCTCGTGGACAGGCCGCAGAACGAGGCGCACGATGAGGGCGGCGCTGACGGCCACGAAAAGGAGGAACACGCTAGCGCCGACGGTCAGGATGCTCGTGACGATGCCCGTCGTGTACTCCTCGGACTCCAAAGAGTAGGCGACGTAGAACTGGTAGTATCCCGCGCCCGGGAGGTTGAGCCGCGAGCCGACGATGATGCCCGGAACCTTGTTTCCCGCAGACGTCTGCACCTCGATCGACTGCCAGTGCACGGCGTCGTCGTCTGCCACCGCTTTCTTCATTTCGGCGGTGATGCGCGTGCGGATGCGCGAGGAGGACTCCGTGGCGGGCTCGGCGATCTCGAACGACGTCGCCTCGGGCTGCTTGGGAGAGCGCAGCAAGGCGGCTCCGACGATGGCGCCGTCGGGATTGTTCTGGGATGCGACGAGCTCGTTCGCAATTTGCTGGAGCTGGCCCGCCGCGGGCGCGTTGGCCGTTTCAATCTGGGCTTTGGCCCGGGAGCTCGCGGAAGAATACTGGTCGAGATGGGTGGAGACGGCCCGATCGAAAAGCTGGCGATTGACCTGGTGGAGCACGATCGTCCCGACGAGGCCGACTAGGAGGATGCCGATGACGCAGATGCTCGCCACCACCCTGGCGGTCAGGGAGGATCGAAGCCACTCGCGCAGTGCGCGCACGCGAACGCGGAGGGCTCCGGCGAGCCCTCCCCTGGCGCTGGCGCGCAAAGCGCGGGACGTGCTCACCCTCGGAGGCTCACTCTTGGACCGCGCCGGCCCGATAGCCGACGCCGCGAACGGTGAGGACGACCTCGGGATGGTCGGGGTCGTGCTCGACCTTCGAGCGCAGGCGCTGTATGTGGACGTTGACGACCCGGGGGTCGTGCGAGGACTGCCGGTATCCCCACACTTGTTCGAGGAGCTCCTCGCGCGAGAACACCTGCCAAGGCTTGCGCGCCAGGACGGACAGAAGCTCGAACTCCAGCGGCGTCAGATGGAGGACCTTCCCTGCCCGCTGCACCTGATGGGCCTTGAGGTCGATCGTCAGATCGGAGACCCGCAGAACCTCGTGCTCGGGCTCTTGGCGGCGAAGGCGGGCCTTGACCCTGGCCAGGAGCACGGAATTCTCAAACGGCTTGGTGACGTAGTCGTCTGCGCCGGCCTCCAGACCGGCGATGACGTCGACGGAATCCGTTCGGGCGCTCATCATGATGATGGGCACGTCCGACTCCTCCCTGATGAGACGGCAGACCGAAACGCCGTCGAGCCCCGGAAGCATGACGTCAAGCAAAACGAGGTCCGGCCGATCTGCTCGGAAAAGGGGAAGCGCGTTGTTGCCCGTCGCGCACACGCTCACCTCGAAGCCCTCCGATTCGAGCAGAAGCGCGAGCATCTCTGCAATGCTCGGATCGTCGTCAACAACAAGGATACGTGTGCTCATATGCCTATAGTCTCATGTTTATGGGTGATTTTTGCAGATGCCCACACTAGTTGGAGACCGTGGGTCTCAAAAGGCGGGTGAGTCCGACGGGGCGCGTCGATGCGATCCGAAGCCGCCGGCGGGCGTCAGCCGATTTGGCGCGCTTCGTGCTCCAGAAGAACCGGGATCCCGTCGCGCACGGGATAGGCGAGCCTTGGGTCCGCCCCCTCCGCAGCGACGAGCTCTACCCCCTGGGGCCCGTCGAAAAGC
>CAJPTB010000094.1 GCA_905373325.1 uncultured Ancrocorticia sp. | reverse complement strand
CCGCCTCTTCCGCGGAGGCGGCCGAGGCGGCGTCGTCGGCTCCGCTGACGGCGTCGAGCGTGGGCTCGTCGAGCGGCATGCGCGTCTTTTCGAGGGCGTCGATCGGGTTGACGGGAAGGGGGCTCTCCTCCTTGGCCGCGCCGTCGACCTCAACGGGCTCCTCCGAGGCGCCGACGGCTTCTTGCACGGCCTGCGGCGCCGCAACGGCCTCGGCGCCCTGATCGGCGGCCCCGTAGCCGCCGGGGGCCGGCGAAGAGCCCGCGGCGCCGTATGCGGCAGCCTCCCTGGCACGGGAATCCGCGGCGGCCCCGCGAATTTCGGGGTGACCGGGCACGAATGCGAGAAGAAGGGCGGAGGTCGCCGCGATGCCGTCGGCGAAGGGCAGCCCCTCCGCTCGGCCGACGCCGGCGCCGGGCCCGGCGTCGAGAACGAGGTCGGCCATTCGGTCAATGAAGGCCTCGTTCCAGGTCGGCGTCTCCATTCCGGTGCCCAGGACGTTTCCGTCCCTGTCGCAGGCGCGGAAGGCCCCGCGAAGCGCGACTCGAAGGTGCTCGCCTTCGGACACCGCGATGGCGAAGGCCGGGATCTGGCGCGACGGGCGCACGCCGAAACCGAGGGCCTCCACGAGCTGCTGGAAGCTCGATCCTGAACGAATGGCCTCCCACAGCCACTCTGCCTGGCTTGGGGTGGCGCCCTGAACCATCATGGCTCCGTGAGGCGCGACGACGGCCAGAACGTCGCCGGATTTTGCCTGCGCACGTGTGATGTACATTCCTAACCCCTCCGGGGAACGGTGTCGTCGCCGACAATGCGGCGAGCGGCAGTAACGGTCTCTTCCTCAATATTGCCGCTTGGCAACTGCGGACCACAATCCACGATGTCGACGACGACCACCGTGACGTTGTCCGAGCCGCCGGCGCCCAAGGCCTTCTGGACCAGCGTTTGCGCGGTCTCCTGCGGATCTTCCATGTATCGCGCCACCTCGCTGATCCTCTCGTTCGACACGACGGAGCTCAGGCCGTCCGAGCACAGGACGAAACGGTCTCCCATCGAAAGGGGCACAAGGAAGACGTCGGCGCCCACGTCGCTTCCCGAATGTCCGCCGAGGGCGCGCGTGATGACGTTCCTGCGGCCCCAGTTGTTCCCCTCGGCCACTCCGGCGTCAATGAGCTCTTGAACCTCCGAATGGTCTTTCGTCACCTGGATGAACGCCATTCCTGACAGGTGATAGGTGCGGGAGTCTCCGATGTTGAAGACGCGGGCGTAAGGGAATCCTCCTTCAATGCCGAGGACGAGGCCCGTCAGGGTGGTTCCGGGGATCCCCGACTCGCTGGCGAGGCCGCGCACCGCCCTCGCCGCCAGGGCGATTCGCTCCTCGAGCTCGCCGGCGCTTACAAAGTCCCTGCCGTCGAGCGAGGCGAACGCGTCCACCGCCGTGCGGGAGGCGACCTCCCCGGCGCTGTGCCCGCCCATCCCGTCGGCCACCACGAACACAGGGGAGGAGGCGAAGAGGGAGTCCTCGTTCAGCTCCCGCATCCCTATGTCCGTGGCGAATCCGCAGCGGGCATACGCGTAAGGGCTCACTGGAACGTCACCCTCACGCGGCGCCCGCCGAAGACGACGCTCGCGCCGTCGGTGGCGAGCACGGGGTGGTTCGGCTGCACGGGGACCGGCTGGCCGTCCGGAGAGACGACGATGGTCCCGTTGGTCGATCTGAGATCGTCGACCCTGACGCCCCCCGGCATGAGGGTGAGCGCGACGTGGGTCTTGGAGACCGATTTCTGCAGGTCGGCCACGGGCATCGGCACGGCCGAGGGCCACGACGGGTCGACGACGGGGTTCCTTCCGAGCACCACGGTTCCCCTGAGGACGTGGGTCACGCCGTCGTCGAACATCAGACGCACGGTGGCGGGCTCTCGGCTGCCCGTAACCCTCTCTATGATTCGGGTTTCGTCGCGGCCTCCCTGCCCGGCAGGCCCCGGAGCCTCGGCGGCGCTGCCAACGACGGGCGGAGAGACCGCGTGGCGAGGCGAGCGCGCCGAACGCGACTGGCGCGAAGAGGAGTCCAAGGCGGGCGGAGAAGCCTCAGCGGCAGGAGAGATTCCGTACTCGTCGAGCTGCTCGGCGATTCGAGCCTGAGCTTGCGCCCGGTTGCTGCGGGCGCGCCTGGACGCCCGGCCCTCCTCAGGATCCGGCGGCTGGTTCTGAGGCGCAAATTGGGACGTCTCCGGCGCCGGATGGCCGGGGGCAGGATAGCTGGGCTCCGGATAGCCGGGCGCCGAGTAGTCGGCGGCGGCTACCGAAGGAGCGCTCTCAGCGGGCGCCCCGTACCGCGGATCGTACGCCGCCTCCGGCGCGCTGTAGGCCGACTGCCCGTACGCCGCTTCCGGCGCGCTGTAGGCCGACTGCCCATATGCCGCTTCCGGCGCGCTGTAGGCCGACTGCCCGTACGCCGCTTCCGGCGCGCTGTAAGCGGATTGCCCGTATGCCGCTTCCGGCGCGCTGTAAGCGGATTGCCCGTACGCCGCCGGCGGAGCCTGCCGCTGGTCGACGACCCTGGAGAAGCCCGGGCCGACCAGCCCCGGCGCCTGCGCGTAGGGATCGGCCGGCGGCTCGGCAGCCGACATTCCCGACGGAGACCCCTGCAAAGGGGCGGCCATCGGCGATCCGGCCGACTGCGCCAGCTGGGCGCTCGCGGCCGAAGGGACGCCGAATTCGTCGTCGTCCTCGATAGGGCGCCGCGTGTCGACGTAGATGATGCCTCCGATCCTGTCGAACCACGTGCGCCCGAAGCGGTCGCTCGTGAAATGAAGGATGAACGGGAGGCCGACGACGAGGGTCGCCAAAGTCACGGCGGCCTCGACGGCGTACTTCTGCACTGCAAACACTCCGGCGTTGCCTCCGTCCCTCATTCGGACGGCCACCACGCCGAGAGACGTCAATCCCGGAAGAGTCCCCTTTTTGGCGACGTAGTAACAGTTGCCCGCGATGAAAACGACGATCAGCCCCACGCACGCGACGTAGGGCATCGGCTTTTCGCCAGGCGGCGGGAAATCCGCGTCCACTATCGGTAGAGCCGAGGCTCCTAGCTCGGCCACAACGATGAGAAGGCTGAGGATCCGCGACGTGGTGCGACGCCGCTTGCCCGCTGGCTGATAGAACACCCTCTCATTACTCATGAGTTCCCTCTTTTTTCATTAGGTCTCTTGGGAGGATATACCGACCCGGCGGATCCGCGCTCACCCTGTTCATGGGGACCGCTCGCCTTGAACGATTTCGCTCGCTTCCAGCGACGGCCCCCGCCCGCCCGCGGAGGCTTCGACTTGCGGCGCGCTCCAAAGGATTTCAACGAAAAACGCGACCTTCTGGCCGAGGCTCGACGGATGACAGACTTCGCCTCCTCCGCGCTTCGCCACATCGCAGTCAAAGAAGTATCGCCAATATCACCGCTTCCGAAAACCGAGGCGTCGGCCCGGCGGGCCGTTTCTACGATGGGCGCCGAATCGGCCTCCGTTTTCCCTGCGGGCGCCTTTTTCCCTGCGGGCGCCTTTTTCCCTGCGAGCGCCTTCTTCCCGGAAAGGGCCTTTGCGACCGCGTCCGTCACGGCGGACGCCTGCTCGCTGCGGGTCATCCGGGCGTCGACCGTCATCCGCCCGTCGCGGGCGACGTCGAGCACGTCCTCCCATGCTCCGGCAGCCCTCTCGTCGGGACGGCCCTTCGTCCGCCTCCTGCGAGTCCGCAGCGCCTTCGCGGCCAAAACCGCGACGAAGGGGCCGACGACGAGCAGCGTGACGCCCAGCCCCGCCGCGATGTAGACGAGCCAGCGGGAAGCCCCTGCGTCCTCGTCCTTCTTGCGGTCGTCGTCGTTTTGGTTGGTGGGGGTCAGCTCGACCGGCTGATCGAGCGGATCGGGCGGCTGGATCACGATGGGCCGGGGGTTCGGCTTCGGTTTGGGCTCTTGAGTCTGCAGCTTCTTGTCTCGCGGCGGAGTCGGGTCGAACATCACCCACCCGTACCCGTCGAAGTTGATCTCGACCCACACGTGGGCGTCGCGGCCCTTGATGTTGATCGTTCCGTCCTTGTGAGAGTCGGGATAGAAGCCCATGACGACGCGGGCGGGCATTCCCGCCGACCTCGCCATGAGAGCCATGGCGACGGCGTACTGCTCGTCGTCGCCCTGCATGTACTCGGCCTCCAAGAAAGCCTGGATCCTCTGATTCCTGTGCCCCGGGCGCGAGGGAGACTGCTCGCCGCCCGCGTAGAACCCGTTGTTCTTCAGGTGCTGCTCGATTGCGCGGGCCTGCTGAATCGGGCTCATCGTCCCCTTGAGGATCTTCTGGGTCTTCGCGGCGACGGCGTTGGGCACATTCGCATTCTCCTCCATCGGCACCGCCCCGAAAGCGTGGCCTTCGAGCTGCCTGTCCGACGGGGCGGGCCGGACGAGGTCTACGATCCTGTACGAGTCCCCCTCTCTCAGGGGAGTGACGGTCAGCGCCGTCTGCTCGGAGGGAGAGTAGTAGAGGTCGTCTTGGAGCTTCTTCGCCCGATCGCCCGCAAACTTCAGGTGGGTGAGAAGGCCTCCCCCCGGAACCCATACGCCCGAGTACTTGCCCACCGAAATCGAAAGCCTGCTGGGACGGGACTTGGCGGGCGGGTTCTCGAGGGAGACCTCCGGGCCGATCCGCCGGAAGCCCTTTTTCGGGTCGGTCGAGACGTTGTAGACGATCCCGTCGTAGACGTCGAGTGTGGCCAGGCGCACTCGCTCGTCCTTCTTCAGCCCGCCGACGGAGAAAAGGGTCTCGCTCGCATGCTGGTCGTTGTACGAGCGGAAATCAGACAGAGGCGACGGATACTCGCGCACATTGAGCGGCGGGACGACGTGGTCGCGCACGGCGTACCGCGCCTGCGAGTCCGTGAGCGCGGGAGCGAGCACAAGCGCCGCCACAGCGCCCGCCCCCGCGAGCGCAAAGGCCCCGTTCCGGCGACGTCGGCTCGCCTTCTCCCCCGCCTCCGCGGCGGAGACCGCCACAACTCTGCGCCTTTCGATGACGCGCGAACACCAGACGAGGCCGATCAGGCCTACGGTCACTCCGATCCACCGGGCCAGAGGCGCCTGCCTCGAGCCGAAGAGGATTCCCAGAATCACGACCAGCCCGACGGGAATGACGCCCCACTCTGGGCGTGAGGCGCGCAGCGCCAGCGAGCCGCATATGAGCGCCGCAACAAGGCACGCGAAGTAGGGCAAGACGGTCGGCCCCACGAAGGCCGCCGCGGGCGGAGTGAGGGTGAGGAGGTCCTTCCACCCCTTGATGGTCTGCACCATGAGCATCTGCAGAACCTCGGAGTTCGGCAGCCAGCCCGCGGCGGCCACGGGCCGCAAAACGATCGCCCCGCCGAACAGCAGGTAGCACGCGACGCCGAAAACGGCCGTGAGCCACGGCGTGAGCCGGGCCGCGTAGCCGGCCCAGGCGACGGCCACGCCCACGGCGATGCCGCCGACGGCGGCGACGTATCCGCTGAGGTCGCCGAAAACCGGCCCCCACGTCATGCTCGCGGCGACGAGCATGACGACGAGGACGCCGAGGTCCATGTAGCGCAGACGGCTTGCGGGCATCAGGCCACCGCCTTGCGCAGCGCCAGGGGCAGGTCGTCCAGCCTGGGGACGGTCACCAGCGGCAGGCCCGCGATGAGCGAGCGCGCCGTTTTGCCCTGCTCGTCCGCCCGGAGCGCGAATGTGCGGGCGTTGACGGGGAGGATCGCATAGCCGCTGTGGATTTCGGCGACGTCGACGAGGGACCCCGTGACCAGTGCGATGACGCTGGCGTTGGGGGTCTTGTCCGTCGCGGCTCGGGCGAGCTCGCGCAGGCGGGCGACGCCGGGGCGGGCGTCCAGAAGGGTCAGGCCGTCGAGGAAGGGCCTGGGCGAACTGGTCGGAAGCGGGCCGAGCTGGCTGACGAAGCTCAGCTCCCTGCGCTCGCGCAGGACCGCCGCCCCGATCGAGGCGGCCACGCTGACGCCGAGCTCGTACTCGCTTTCCGAGGCCCAGGAGCGGGCGTCGTCGTCGAAGACGATGAGCAGGTGGGCCCTCCGGGTCTCCTCGAATTGGCGGACCATGAGCCTGCCCGTGCGCGCAGTCGTCTTCCAGTGGACGTTGCGCCGATCGTCGCCCGGGATGTAGTCGCGCAGGGCGTGGAAGGCGACGTCGTTGGAGGAAAGGTCGTGGGTCGCGGCGCCCTCGATGTCGCGGATGAACCCTATGGAAGACGAGCCCACGTTGACGGTTTTGGGGTGGACGTAGAGGTCTTGGCGTTCCACCCACACCTGTTCGCGGCGCAGCAGGCCGAGCCCGTCGCCGCGCACGGATCTGACCGGCCCGACCGGGATCACCCCCCGCCGATGCGTCGGAATCGTGAAGATTTCGTTGAACGCGCGGTCTCCCGAGAGGATCGGAACCCCGAATTGCGCGACCGTGGCGCCCACGGGGACCTCGACGACCGACGACGGACAGGGACGGGCCGCCGTGTTGGCGACCGTCAACTCTCCGACGGCGGTTTCGCCCGAGACGACGCGGCTGGAGGCGAGCGTCAGATCGACCTTGTAGGAGACCTTTCCTATCGTCCACGCCACGGCGACTATCCACGCGACGCCCAAGAGCACGGCCAGGCAGACGAGCTCCATCCAGTGGCGCTGGCGGCCGTAGTGCCAGGCGAGGATCGCCAAGACGAGCACGGCCCAGCCGAAACCGGTGACGACCCTGAGCACGGGGATCGCGCGGCGGAGTCCGGGCAGCGCGGATGCCCGCTCGCCCAGCCGGCGCGCGGCGTCCGCGGCGGAAGCGGCGGCGCGCCGCAGACGGGAAGGGCCCGCCCTGAGGGGACGGCGGGCCCCCGATTCCTTCACGTGCAGAAAGGCCATTCTATTTGCGCAGCGTCGGCGCCGGCACCTCTTCCAGGGCGCGCTCGACGACCGCCTCTCTGGTCGCTCCCGCGAACTCGGCGTCCGGATCGAGAACGAGCCTGTGGTCCCACACGACGTGGGCCAGGGCCTTGACGTCGTCGGTCGTCGAGGTCCCCGTGGGCGCCACGGTCGCGCAATTCGGGGTTC
>CAJPTB010000093.1 GCA_905373325.1 uncultured Ancrocorticia sp. | reverse complement strand
GTCGTCCGCGTCTGCCTCTTCTGAGGTGCGGGAGAGGGATGCGGCGGGGAAAGCCTCTGATGAGAGGGAGTCGCCGACGGCCTCGGTGTCGAAGGCCGAGTCCGCGCCGAACGTCGAGCCCTCGCCGAACGTCGAGGCGCCCGCGAACGACGTCGCGCTTTCGTATGTGCCGCCGATGTCCCGAGACGTTTCGAACGTCGTCGTGGCGACGTCGTCGCTGAAGATGCTGGAGACTCCGCCGGTCGTGGGAATCCCGTCCGCGTCGACGTCGGCGAGGGCGCGCCTGAGGCTTGTGCGGATGGGATGCCTGTTTTCCGACGGCGAGGCTGCCGAGACGACGGCAGACTGAACGGAGAGCGAATGCGCGGGCGAGCGTCGGCCTGCTCCGGAATGGCCGGGAGATTGGGAATAAGCCGGCGTTTGGGAGCGTGAACGCCTCGTTGGCGAGGGGCGAGAGGCGGCCGGAGAGTCCGTGGGCCCGAGCTGCTGGTCGGGTGTGCGTGAGCTCGAAAAGGAGCCTAGGCCTGCGGCGGCGGCCAGGGATTCGCGCATTGCGGCGGGGGAATCCCCGGGCTCGCCTCTTCCGGAGGCGCTTGCAGGCGTCCGCGGCGCCGAAAGTTGGAAAGCGGCCGAGGCGGTTTCCTCCGGGTCCTCAGGCGTGATCGACGGCGTCGGCGCGGTGGACGGGAGGAAGTCCGACGGCATGGGAGGAGTGGACTCCGTGGGGCTTTCGGCTGGTTCGGCGTTTTTGGCTTGTGTTGCGTTTTCGATTGGCGCCGCGCTTGGACTGGAGGCGGCGCTTTGGCTGGGTGAGGCGCTTTCGGCGGGCGTGACGCCTGGGCTGGGGGCGGTTCCCTCGCTTGCGGGACGGTGGGGCGACGCCGCCTGAGGCGGCTCGGGAGAGCTTGTGGACCGACAGGATGCGGCGGAGGAGGCCGCCGCAGCGAGAGGAGTCGTCTCAGCGGAGGGGGCCGCCGCGGCAGGAGAGGCCGCCGTCGGATGGGAAATCGACGTCGTCGCCGGAGAAGCGGTCGACGCAGAGGCTGCGTTCCAAGCCGAAGGCGTTTCCGGGGCGGCCCGGAAAAGCGGAGTGGCAAGGGTGCGAGGGCGAGTGTCGTCTAGGTCGGGTTCGGACGGCACCTGCGTCGCCCGGGTGAACACGATGCCCGACGGCGCCGAGCCGCCGTTCCCACATGCGGCGCTGCCGCCGGATCCTCTTCTCTCGCCGGATCCTTCGCTTGCCTCGGGTCGTTCATTCGCGCCCGCCCCCTCGCTCGCGTCGGCTTGTCCCTTCGCGTCGGGCTCTTTTGCCGCCGAATGCCCGAAATCCGCCGCTTTGGGCTTCTCTTCGTAGAGAGGCTTGAGAATGTGGCCCTCGTCGAACGGTCTGCGCTGAGGCGAGTTGTAGGGGTCCGTGGGGATCGTCATGGTTCCTCCTCTTCGAAAAGCGTACGACAGGCGTGGCCGATCGGAAGGGAAGCTCGAAGTCTGGCGAGGCGGGCCTCAGCCCTTGAAGGGCGGGTTTTGGCCTTTCCGAGCCGGCCGACTTTGACTCTTCGAGAGGGGGGCGATTCCACGTCGCAATCCAACGCGGGAAATGCGGTGCGTGGCGAAATGCCGCATGTGGGCGGCCCAAAGGCCGCCCACATGCCGGTGCTCACTTTAGAGAGTGAAGGTTCACTTCGTTTGTGTAAGTTCCTTGCTGTACTTCGCCGTGCATTCCTTCGCCGCGGTGCTGAGAGCTTCCCTGTCCTGTTGGAATTGCTCCTCTTTGCCTTTCCTGATCTCGGCTTTCTTCTTGCCGTCGGCGATGGCCTTCAGGTTTTCGTTGCTCATCTTGTCGTAAATCTTGTCCACGGCGCAAGAGGCCAGCTTCTTGATTGTGGTCGGCGACGCTTTGCCGATAAAGGCCTGGGAGGAGAGAATCTTCGTCAGACCCTTGTTGACGTCTTCTTTCGAAGGCTTTGCGTCGCTGTCACCCCCGCCGCAAGCTGCGAGGGAAAAGGCGAGTGTGGGTATCGCAATGAAAGCTGCGATCTTCTTGCGTAGCATTGTATTCCTTACTGTTGATGAGACTGCGCTGCGACAGGATAGCTTTATTCCCAGGAAGCTACCGAATCGACCGGTTTCAAACCGTCCATCTGCGTGTAACTGACCATCGGCGTGAACGATGCGTCCCGCATGGATATGGAAGCGTTGAAATTTCCACTTTTCTGAGAAGTGTCGAATCGCTGACTGGAACTCGCAAGGGCGAGACAGGCGAGCAGGCTAAAGCGGCGGCCAAGCTTGTCTTCGGCACGGCACTCCTTTTCTTTGTGGGCGGCAGATGTTTGGCGGCTTGAACCGCTCTACCGTTCAAGTTACATTACACGTGCGCGTGCCATGTAAGCGAATCGGGGGGACGACTCCCCGCTGATGTGACTCCCGCCTGTTGGCTGCAAAATGTTGCAGTTTCGCGCTGAGGTGGCGTTTTTGTAACGAAATGTCTGGTCGTAGGCGGGAACAATCTCCTTGCAGCGGCTTCGGTCCATTGGAGGCGAGATGGCTGCAAGTTTCTCACGCTGCCCCGTCGGCGAGGGTTGAGACAACGGGGGAAACGCTCAAGGAGTGGGCGGAGCCGCGACGGGGCGGCTCCGCCCACAATTCCCGTCCGTGTGAATGCGGCTGTGAACCGGCGTGAGTGGAACTGCCCGAGGTCGAGGGCGGCCACGGTTTCGCCGCTCGGTCACTGGTTTCCGGCGCCGCCCCCCATCTGCTGCTTGAGTTCGTTGATGCACTGCAGCACGGAGTTCTTGACAAGGGTCTTGTCGGAGGCTGAAAAGGGTGCGCTGGTCTTGCCTGTTGCGAGGCCGTTGAGGGTCACGGGCGTCGCCTTGTCATAGATCTTGTCCACTATGCATGTGGACAGGCTCTGGAGGACAGGCTCGGGCATGTTGGTGTTCTTGAGCTGGGGCAGCTCCCTGACCATCTTTGACATGCCGGCTATGGCGGCCTCCTTGGAGGGCTTTTCGGCGTTGTTCCCGGATCCTTCGTTGCCCGAGTTTGAGTCGTCGGATGAGCTGGCGGACGAACCGTCGTCCGACGGGGATTTCGAACTCGAACCGGTCGCGGAGGACGGATTCGCCGAAGGCGGATTTGTGGAAGCGGTGGCTGCCTTGCCTCCGCCTGAGGTTTCTTTTGACTCCCCCTTCGAGTCGCTCCCGCATGAAGCTAGCGAAAGGGCCAATGCTGGAATTGACAGGAGAACGGACAATTTCTTTAGACGCATGATACCTCCGTATGGTTAAGTTCGGGGGCGGCCGCTGCCTTACAACCGCTTCTATCAGCCTACAAGGGTATCCTGCGAGATCTCCATTCTTTCCATTGGCTTGACTTGTCGCTGTGTTTACCCTGTTGTCTGTTTGCCTGTTGCTGTGCGTATCCCGCCGTTCTGCTCTCTCTGGGGGCATTCATTGCTGTTATGAGGGGCGCTCATTGCCGAGACGGATCTGAACTTTGGTTCGTTCTGTCAGCCGGCGACGGGACGGCGCCTTTGTCCGAATCTGGTCCCTTGGCCGGGTCTGTGCTCTTGTCTTGATCGGGGTTCTTGTCCGGGTTCGCGATCTGGGCGGACGCTTGGCTTGCGCATTCGGCCGTGGCCTTCTCCAGAATCTGCCGGTCTTTCACCGCGATTTGAAAGTCCTGCTTGCCGCTGGCCAAGCCGTTGAGCGTGAAGGCGGTCGCCTGATCGTAGAGCCGCTTTGTCACGCACGCCCCCATCTTTCGGTACTGATCGGCGGAGAGGTCGAGAGACCCGAAGCCTCCCGACTCTTTCAGGATCTTCGTCGTTCCCGCCTCGACGCGCCCGCGCTGGGGCTTTCGCTGGAGTCCCCCGTCCGCTCCCGAAGCCCCTATCGACGTCGATTTCGCGTCGAGGCTGCACGCGGAAAGGGCGAACGGCAAGAAAGGGACGACGGCGACGGCTATGAATCTGGCTGCGCGCATTTTTCCTCCGAAGTTCGCGTGGGCCGCATGCTGATCGTGCGAGAGGCTCGTGCGAAAGGGTCGTTCGTGAAAGGGGTCCGTCAAGGGACTGCCCCAAAAGAATACATGCTCGACGGCGGGCGAAACTGGGTGTGGGGCGAGCTCCACATCCCGACGTCGGGGATGCCCGGTGCGGATCGGATGGCCGACGTCGCTCAGACCGTGTGCGAGACGATAGCTGTGCGGGCGGCATCTGTGCGGACGGCAGCTGTGCGGACGATGTCCGACCGGCGACGTCCGCCGGTCTCGTTGCCGTTCGCAGACGATGGGCGCGCTGATCGAATCTCGCCGGTTGGGTGCTTTGCGCCTTCGCGCGAATGAAAAGCGGGTCCGCGTTTCAATGACGCATAGGCGCTAAATTTTGCCGCTTGGTCCACAGATTTTTCCACGTGTTTCCAATCCACAACTGGCATTCAATCGGAAGCTAAGCGAAAGCCGACGGAGTTTAATGCCGTTCATGATTGCTAAAAGTGTAGATAAAACACACATCCGCGCTAAGCAAAAAATGGAAGGCGCGAACGGACGCCGGCAAGCCTTGAGGGCGCACTCGGGAGGCCGCGGCGGAGGCTCGCAAAGGCGGGCGTCGCCCGACGGAAGCCTTCCCGTGGTCGCATTGTCCAGCTCCAGCGCAGCGGTCAGATCGGAAGTCGATCGAATCGCCGCGTTGGGAGGCATCGACGTCGAGCATGTGGCGGACGGCGGCGCCGACGCGGCCGTCCTCAATCTGAGCGAGGTGAGGGCGTCGGCGGTAAAAGTCCGCGCGCGCTTTCATCCGGCTTACGCCCCGTACTTCGCCTGGGGGTCGCTCGAGCTCACCCTGCCCGACGAGGCGGAGGACCTTCTCGAGCTGCTTTTGGCGGCAGGGACGACCAGGCGCGGGCAGATCGTCGGCGTTGTCGGAGTTCACGGCGGCGCCGGCGCTTCAACCGTCGCCGCGTGGCTTGCCCGCACATTGGAAGGCAGGTTCCGGGTGGCCCTCGTCGACGCCGACCAGTGTTCTGCGGGGGCCGACCGACTGCTGGCCCTCGACGGGCAGGCCGGCGTCAGATGGGCCGACCTGCGGTCGGATTCGGGCGTGCTGGTCCCTGGGCGGCTGCTCAACTCGCTGCCTTCCGAGCGAGGGCTTGCCGTGCTCAGCGCCGACGATCGGGGTGCGATGCCTTCGGGCGAGGCGGGGGAGGCTGCGGTGGCCGCCTTGTCGCAGGGGCGGGACCTGTGCGTCATCGACTTGCCCGGAGAGGCTTTGATCGAAGGGAGCGCCGCCCATCGGCTGCTCGGATGGCTCGACGTCGTCGTGCTCGTGGCGCGCGGCGGAAGCGGTCCGGCGCGGCAACTCGCGCGGGCTGTGGCGAATGTGCCCGCGGGCGTGGGGATTCTTGTGGCCGCCCTCGGCGTCAGAGGCGGCGAGGCTGCCGTTTGGGGGAGAGACCTCGGAATCGATTCCGTGTACCCCGTCCGGCTCCTTTCCGGCCTGGCCGGCGACGTCGAACACGGCGTGGGCGTCGGCGAGCGAAAGAGGTCTGCGACTGCTCGCGATCTTGCAGTCCTCGCCCGGGCGTGCGGGGGCCTGCAATGACGTCGGCCTTCGAACGCGTCGGCCGAGGAAAAGCCGTCGAGGGCGCCGGAACCGAGGCGGAGGCGATGCGGCGGGTGCGGGCCAGTCTGGCGAGGGGCGGCAGCGACGGCGGAGCGATCGCCATGCTTGACCCCGTCGCCGTCTCCGCGCGCGACGTCTTGGGGGTCGGGCGGCGGCTTCGCCAGGCAATCGCCGGGGCGGGGCCACTGCTCGACCCGCTGCTGAACGATCGGTCGGTCACCGATGTCCTCGTCAACGGCGGACGCGGCGTGTGGGTCGATCGTGGAAACGGGATGGAGCGCGACGAGCGCGCCAGCCGCGGTCTGAGCGATGATTCCTCGGTGCGAGCGCTCGCGGTGCGGCTCGCGGCCGCGTGCGGCCAGAGGCTCGACGATTCGTCTCCGATCGTGGACGGAACGTTTCCCGACGGGTTGAGGCTTCACGCGGTTCTGCCGCCCCTCGCCGCCGAGGGGACCCTCATCTCCCTGCGGGCGCACAGACCCGTCTCCTTCACCTTGGCGGAGCTCGCGGAAGGCGGAATGTTCGACGGCTTCGCGCTTCGGCTGCTGCTGGCCCTCGTTGCGCATCGGGCGAACGTCATCGTCTCGGGCGCGACGGGGTCGGGGAAGACGACATTGCTCGCCGCGGTCCTGGGAGAGGTCCCGAGCGACGAGCGAATCCTCGTGATCGAAGAATCCGCGGAATTGCGGCCCTCGCATCCCCATGTCGTTCATCTGCAAGTGCGAAGGGCGAATGTGCAGGGGGCAGGCGAGGTGGCCTTGAGCGAACTGGTTCGGGCGGCCATGCGGATGCGGCCGGACAGGATCGTTCTCGGCGAGTGCCGAGGCGCAGAGGTGCGAGAGGTCCTGACGGCGCTCAACACCGGACACGAGGGCGGATGGGCGACGATTCACGCCAACTCTGCCGCAGACGTTCCCGCGCGGCTCACGGCGCTTGGCGCTCTGGCGGGTATGGGCGAGGACGTGGTCGCCGCACAAGCCGCGAGCGCGCTCGACGCCGTCGTCCACATCGAGCGCCGCAACGGGGTTCGCGTTCTCGCGCAGGTCGCCGTTTTGGAAAGGCGACGCGGCGAGCTGACCGCCTCCGTGGCGTTGGAATTCGAAGGAAAGGCGGTGGCGCGGGGCCCTGCCTGGCCGAGGCTGGCCGCGCGAGTGGGAATGGATGCACGCGCCGGAGCGGAGACATGCGCTGGATCGGGCGCCCGCATCGGAATGGAAGTCGACGTCGGGCTGAGCGTCGACGCAGGAGCGGACGCTGGAATTGGAACGGCCGCCTGTGCAGGGGCGGACGCCGCCGGGAAGACGGACGAGCGGATGCGGACGGGCGTGCGAAGCGGCGTCCACTGGCGAAGCGGCGGACGAAACGACGTAGGCGCGCGAAAACGAGGCGAAAGGAGTCCGCTGTGAAGAAACGGAAAGGGCGGCTGGGGCACGTCGACGTCGGGATGCTCGTCGCGGAGACCGCAACCCGCATGAGGGCCGGAGCCTCCACCGAGAAAGCC
>CAJPTB010000092.1 GCA_905373325.1 uncultured Ancrocorticia sp. | reverse complement strand
GGAAATGCTCACTCCCTTGAGAAAGGCTCGATCACCGGGCTGTTGGGACCGTCGGGTTCAGGAAAGTCCACACTCATTCGGTCGATCGCAGGCGTGCAAAAGGTCGAATCGGGAACGGTTACGATTCTCGGCCGTCCCGCGGGCAGCCGCGCCGCTCGCGCCTCCGTCGGCTACATGACCCAGGCCTCCGCCGCTTACAAGGACCTTACGGTGCGCGAGAACGTCGCGCACTGGGCTCGAATAGCGCGGGCGCCGGCGTCGGCGGCAGACGAAATCATCTCGCAGCTCCGGCTGACGGACCGCGCGCATGCCCTGGCGGCCGACATCTCCGGCGGCCAGGCTTCCCGGCTGTCCCTGGCCTGCACAATGGTCGGCAACCCGCCGGTGCTGCTCCTCGACGAACCCACCGTGGGCCTCGATCCCGTGCTTCGCGAGGAAATCTGGGGCCTCATCCGCGAGCGCGCAGCCGCCGGCACAACGGTGCTCGTCTCCTCGCACGTCATGGACGAGGCCCAGCGCTGCGACAGCCTCGTCTTCATCCGCGAAGGCGACATCCTGGCAACGGGGACCGCTGACAACATCCTCAAAGACACGGCGACGTCGTCCATGGACGCCGCCTTCCTCGCCCTAGCGAAGGAGCAGGCAGAATGACTCTCGCAATCGCCGCGCGCGTCGCGCGCCAACTGCGCCACGACCCGCGCACTCTCGCCCTCGTCACCTTCGTCCCGTCGGTTCTGGCGTGGCTGGTCCATCAGATTTTCGACGGCGAAGAGCCGATCTCCTCGCAAGTCGAGATGACGTTGCTCGCAATGTTCCCCCTGCTCCTCATGTTCCTGCTCACAGCCGTGGCCACGGTGCGCGAGCGCTCCGGCGGAACCCTTGAACGCCTCATGGCGGCTCCGATCCACAAAGTAGACGTCATCGGAGGGTACGCCTTGGCCTACGGCGCGCTGGCCATCGTGCAGACCTCGCTGCTGACGGCCGTCTGCTACTGGGGCCTGGACATGCAGTTGAGGGGCGGCATCGTGTGGATGCTGCTCGTCTCCCTGGCGACGGCGCTGCTGGGAATCGCGCTCGGGCTGCTCGCGTCGGCGGTTTCCCGCAGCGAGTTCCAGGCCGTCCAGTTCATGCCGATCGTCGTGCTGCCGCAGGTGCTTTTGTGTGGACTCTTCGGGCCCCGCGAAGACATGGCCGGATGGCTTGAAGGCCTGTCGAATGTGCTGCCGCTCACCTGGGCGGTCGAGGCGTTGAAAGAGGTGGCGGATTACCCGGATCTCACCGGCCATTACTGGACCAGCCTCGCCATTGTCGCGGCATTCGCGATCGGCTCGCTCGGCTTGGCCTCGCTCACACTGCGGCGGAGGACGGAGTGACTCGCGGCCGCCGCAAGGGCTCGCCCGCAACGCGGGAGCAGATCCTCGACGCCGCCCGGAAGGTCTTCGACGAACGGGGCTTCCGGGCGGCGTCGCTGCGCGCCGTCGCGCGGACGGCGAACGTCGATCCGGCCCTCGTCCACTACTATTTCGACTCGAAGGTCCAGCTCTACACGCAGTCCGTCGGAATCGGCATCAACCCAGAGCGGGTCTTGGCCGAGGTCATCACGCCGGGCAGGCGCGGACTCGGTCGCCGACTCATGGCCTTCCTCACCGACCTGTGGGAATCGGAGGTCGCGCAGTTCGTCGTGGAATCCGCGCGGGAGAATCCCGCCCTCGCGCACCAGTACGCCGGGGTCATCGTCGAGCAGTGGCGCCGCGCGGCCGACATCCTTGGCTTCCCCCATGGAATCGTGCGCGAGGAAAGCCTGGCGCAGGCGATCGCCGTCGTCGCCGGCTTCGTCACCAGCAGGTATCTGCTCGAACTCGAGCCCGCAACTTCCCTCACACGCGAGCAGGCCATCCGCGTCTACGGGGATCTTTTGCAGGGAGTCATCGACGCCGCCGCAGCTGCGGAAGACCCGGAGGCAAGGAAGTGAAGGCGGCACGGAAATGAGGAAGGCGCGGAAAAGAAGGCGGCGAGGCGAAAGCGGATGCGGGCTCGGCCGCCGTCACCTCCCGAAGAAGGCGCGAAGCTGGCGCGAGCATTCGTCTTCGCGGACGCCGCCCACAACCTCGACCCTGTGGTTGAGCCGCGCGTCGCGCAGAACGTCGCGGACGCTGCCGGCCGCCCCGGCCTTCGGATCCCACGCCCCGAACACGACCCTGGCCACGCGAGAGGCGACGATCGCCCCCGCGCACATCGTGCACGGCTCGAGAGTGACGTACAGGTCGCATCCCTCCAACCGCCAGTCCCCCGCGGCCTGCGCCGCCTCCCTCAGCGCCGCGATCTCGGCGTGGCCGGCGGGATCGTTGCACGCCTCGCGCGTGTTCCAGCCGACGCCGAGCACAGCCGACCCGCGCACCACGAGCGCGCCCACGGGGACGTCGCCCGCGAGCGCCGCACGGCCGGCCAGCTCCATTGCCCGGCCGATCCACTCCCGCTCAATTTCATACACGCCCCCATTGTGCCCGGGCGCGCCCCGCGCCGCACGCGGTTTGGCGCACCCCATTTAGACCTGCCCGCACCCCATTTGGACCTGCCCGCACCTCATTTGGGCCTGCCTTCATGGTGCAGTCCGCCCCGCGCCGCACGCGCGGTTCGGCGGGCGTCCGAGGGCAACGCCTCGAAGCTCCCCAGCAATCTCGAAGCGCCCCAAATATGTCGGACCGCGCTGATATAGTCAACGCATGCGTACTCAGATCATCGAGCACCCTCTGGTGGCTCACAAACTCACCCTTCTGCGCGATCGAAACACGCCCTCGCCCGTCTTCAGGCAGCTCGTCGACGAGCTCGTCACCCTTCTGGCGTATGAGGCCACGCGCGACGTCGCCGTCCGCGAGGTCGACGTCGTCACGCCCGTCGCGCCGACGAAGGGCCTGTCCCTGGCCTATCCGCGCCCCATCCTCGTGCCCATCCTCCGCGCGGGCCTGGGGATGCTCGAGGGCATGTCGAAGCTCCTGCCGACCGCCGAAATCGGCTTCCTCGGAATGAAACGCGACGAGACCACGCTCGAGGCGCACACGTACGCCAACCGCCTGCCAGATGACCTTTCGGGCCGCCAGTGCTACGTGGTGGACCCGATGCTCGCCACCGGCCACACGCTCATCGACGCCGTCAACTACCTGCTGGAGCGCGGCGCGCGCGACGTCACCTGCGTGTGCCTTCTGGCCGCCCCCGAGGGCCTGCGAAACCTCGAGGAGGCCGTCGGCGATCGGGCCGACGTCACGATCGTCTCGGCCGCGCTCGACGAGCGCCTCAACGAAAACGGCTACATCGTCCCCGGACTGGGCGACGCCGGCGACCGGCTCTACGGCATCGTCGACTGAGCGCCCTTCGGTGAGCACGCCTCAAACGAGCCCCCTTCCGCCCATGGCCGCTGAGATTCCTCCCGCGCCCGCATCCGTGCGGCCGCCTTCCCCTTCCGACATCCTTTCGATCCGCACTGACTGCCTGGGGCCGACGTGGGTCGCCACATCCTTCGCCCTTTCCGAGGACGACGGCGGATCCCCGCCTGGGCGCCCCGACGTCGCGGTGCTCGTCCACGAGGCCGACGCCGGCGATCTCGCACAGAAATCCGGCGCAGCGGCCCTGTACCTGCCGGGCTTCCTCGATTCGTTCTTCCACGTCGAGCAGGCCGCCGCCTTCCGCGAGGCCGGAATCCCGTTGGCGGGCCTCGACATGCGCCGGTGCGGCAGGTCCGTGCGCTCGAACGCCTCCCGCGACGATCTGCGCGACATTTACGTGCGGGAGGAAGAGATCGGCCTGGCAATCGGGCGCCTGCGATCCCTTGGCGCCAGGCGGATCGCCTTGATCGGACATTCGACGGGCGGCCTTCAGGCGGCGCTGTGGGCTGCGGACAATCCCGGGACGGTCGACGCCGTCGTCCTCAACTCGCCGTGGCTCGACCACAACGGCGGCGCCTTCGAGCGCGGACCGCTCACGCGGTTCATCGACCGCGTCGGGGCCCGCCGCCCCCGGCTCGTCTTCAGCCCGCTCTTCCTTCGCTACGCCCGCGCGCTCCACACGGATTTCGGCGGCGAGTTCTCCTTCGACCCTCGCCACAAGCCGCTCCGCCGGGCCGTCGCGCGCATGGGGTTCATCCGAACCGTCCGCCGCGCGCAGACGCGCATCGCGGCGGGCGACGTGAAAATCGACGTCCCGCTGCTCGTCGCCCATTCCGACGCCTCCTCCCGCCGCCCTCGCTTTCCCAGCCGTGACGACGTCGCCGTGCGCGACGCGGTGCTGGGGGTCGAAGACATGAAACGTCTGGCGCCGGCGCTGTCCGAACGCGTCGAAATGCTCGAAATCCCGGGAGGCCGCCACGATCTAGCGCTGTCGGCCAAGCCGGCTCGGGAGGCGTACACCCGCGGCGTCGTCGATTGGGTCCGCGAGACGCTCGGCCTGTGACCTCAGGGCCGCGGGCGGCGCCGGGCTCGCGACGCCGACCCTCCCGCATCGGAGTACCATCGAACCATGCGCGATTTGTCGAAGCCCACAGTTCCATCCGATGCCATCCAGCGCCGTTTCGCCGAAGAGACGCAGGCGCGGAAGGCCGCAGCCGGACCCGCGGCCTCGCTCGCCGACGGCGAAGGCTCACCCGCCGAGCTGCGAGAAGCCCTCGCCGCAGCCGTCGAGGGGCTCGCGGGCGAAATCGTCGCGCTTTCGCACGCCGTCCACGACAACCCCGAGGTCGGATACGAGGAGCGTTTCGCGGTCTCCACGGTCGCCGACCTGCTGCGCGCCCACGGCATCGAGCCCGATGTGGGCGTTTACGGGATGGAGACCGCCCTGCGCGCCGAGTTCACCGGCGCCGTCGGCAACGCGGACAACGCCGATTCGCCCGCCCCGGCGATCGCCATCCTCGCCGAATACGACGCGCTTCCGGGCATCGGCCACGGCTGCGGGCACAACGTCATGGCGGGCAACTCCGTCGGCGCCTTCCTCGCCCTCCACGAGCTCGAACGCCGGCGCCAGACGTTTCATGTCTTCGACCCCCAGCACCGGCTTCGGCCTGCTGCGCCAGCAGATACTGCCGATGGACAGGCTCCACGCAATCGTCGTCGACGGAGGCGACGTGCCGAACATCGTCCCGGAAAGAACCGAAATCAGCCTGTTGGCGCGGTCAAAATACCCCGAGACGCTCAAGGACCTGGTCGCGCGGGTCGAGGACGTGCTGCGCGGGGCCGCCCTCATGACCGGGACGGGCTTGGAAATCGTCACCTCCGAGACCACGAACGAGATGCCCGTCCGCACAAACGGCCCGCTCACCCGCGCCTGGGTCAGGTCCCAGCGCGAACGCGGGCGCGACCCTCTGCCCGCCGGAGTCGTGACCGAAACGATCGCGGCCGGCACCGACTTCGGCAACGTGTCGGTTCGCATTCCCGGCATCCACCCGCTCATCAAGGTTGCCGATTCCGACGTCGCCCTCCACACGCGCGAGATGGCCGCGGCCGCCGGCTCCCCCTCGGGCGACGCCGCAGCGACCGACGGGGCCTACGGCCTCGCCTCGGTGGCCCTCGACTACCTTCACGACGCCGAATTCCGCGCCGCCGTGCGCCGCGACTTCGAGGAGGCCGGAGGCGTCATCGACGTCGAGCATTTCTGGGACGAATGAGGCCGCGCGGCTCGTCCGGCGCCGCTATTGCGCGCCGCGCCGTTCGCTCCGAGACGACGTCGAACCGGCGCCTTTGACGCTCAACGCTTGCGCGCCGGGCCATTTGCCCGTCGCGCTTGCTTGTCGCGCCTCGCCCGCTTTCCCGACGTCGCGCATCCCACCGCGTGAATTCCGCAACTCGACTCGTGCGGCGCATATCCGGCCGCAAACTGCGGCGAGCGCATACAATCGGAGACTGAACGAGTCCCCGCGCGGTTTTCCAGGCCGCGCACCCCGGGCGCGGCGCCCACCGACGAAAGGACAGCATGTCGAAGAAGAGCCGCCGAGCGGCATCCAAGAGGCGGGCAGCGGCCCCGGCCGGGTCGGCGCAGTCCGCGCAGTCGGCGCAGTCCGCGCAGTCTCGACCGTCGCCCGCGCCGAAGAAGCCTAGAGAGGCCGTGGCTTTCGTCGAGCGCCCTTTCGAGGGCCTTCCCGCGGAGGCCGATCTCGTCGCCATGCGCGAGATTCTGCCGTTGGCGACGCTCCCGGCGACCACGACGGAGGAGTACGGCTCGGCCGACGTCGTCCTGACGACGATCCTTCCCTCGATGGCGGGGGCGCTGCGCCGGGCCGACGGCGTGCTTTTGGTCGCCGCGCAGACGGTCATGAGCTCCGGGGACGCCTCGCGCGACATCGCCGCGCGGATCATCGACGGGATCAAGCTTCCCGACGGCCAGGCGCTCCAGGTCTCGGACCTGCCCGAGCCCGGCCCTCGCCTGCAGGACGTCGTCGCGAGCTTCGGCGAACTCGAATTGCACGAGATTCCATCGTTCTGGATGACGGAAGAGGACGCCGCCAAGCCGGAGAACAGGGAGGCGCTCGAGGATTCGCGATCCCAGCTTGTTCCGATGAAGGCCGTCGACGGCGTCGACGGCGCATTCTGGTGCCGCATGAGCCGCGAATTCGTCAGGTGGGTCAGGCCCGAGCCTCGCGACGCGGTTCTCGACGGGCTGGCGAGGCTTCGCGCGGCCGACGACTTTTCCTTCGACGATTCCCGTTTCGTCGGCGCTTTCAGGGCTCTGGGGCTCATCATCCCGGTGTGGGAACTGCCAAAAGGCGCCGAAGCCGACGAACTCGCCGCCCCGATGGCCGAATTCGCACCGAAACTCGACGCGGCCATTGCAGCGTCGGATCCGCTCACACCCGAAGAGAAACGCGCGCGGGCGGGTATCGTTTCCCGTCAAGTGACGCTGCGATGAACATCCGACCGTCGAAGCACTTATATCTCAACATTGAAGGCTAGGCTAGAAGTGTGACAACCTCCGAGCAACGCGTAGCAGTAGTCATACCGGCTAAGGACGAGCAGGACAGGATCGCTGCAACGATCCGCGCCGCCCGCGCCATCCCGCACGTCGACCTGGTCGTCGTGGTAGACGACGGCTCCGAGGACGACACCCAGAAGGCGGCCCGCGACGCCGGAGCGACCGTCGTGCGGCATTCGGTCAACCGCGGCAAGGCCTC
>CAJPTB010000091.1 GCA_905373325.1 uncultured Ancrocorticia sp. | reverse complement strand
CTACGTACTCGTCCCCCTCCTTGATCCCGGGCGGAATCACGAACAGCGCCGAGGCCGTGGTCTGCAGGTACTCCGTCAGCAGGTCGCTCGACATCTTCCTGAGGATCCGTATGAAGTTGTTCTCGGGGTTGCGCACGAAGGCGATGAAGAACAGACCGCCCTGGAGCCGCCCCAGGCTGTCCGACCCCTCCATGAAGTTGTAGCCGCGCCGGAGCATTCTGTGCCCCGAGTTGTGGTCGGGGTGCATGAGCGCCATGTGCGACTCTTTGTCGATGACGGTTTCGCCCTTCTCGTCCTTCTTCTTGAAGTTCGGGGAGGTGAACTCCTTGCCGCCTGACAGCGGGGCGCCCTCGATCTTGTCGCGGCCGATGATGTTTTCCTGCTCGGAGAGGACGAGGTCGTCCCACACCTCCATCATCATTTTGATCTTGCGGCATGCCATGTAGGCGCCGCCCTCCCAGACGTCCCCGTTCGGGTCGCCCTTTTGAATCCAGAGGCTCTCGGAGAGATAGTCCGTTTCGTCGGACTTGATGTTGTTCGTCCCGTCCTTGAAGCCGAAAAGGTTGCGGGGAGTCGCCTGCGACTTCGACGTCGACGACGTCCGCCCGTAGCCGAGCTGGCTCCAGCGGACCGAGGCCCTCCCGAAGGCGATTCGCGAGAGATTGTGGATCGCGTGCATGGCGACCATGGGATCTTCGGCGCACGCTTGGACGACGAGGTCTCCGCCGCACCTGGCCTGATCGAGTTTCTCTGCGGACATGCGCGGAATTTCGGCGAGAAGAAGCTCCGGCTTTTTGTTTGCGATGCCGAACCGGTCGACGCCGTCGGCGGTCCTGAACAGGGTCGAGCCGAAGCCGAAGGTGATCGTCAAGCCCGAAGGGCCCAAGTTCATGGTCTCGCCCGTGTCGTCGGGCGGGACCTCCTTGAAAGACTTCATCGGGTTGACGAGTTCCCCGGCCATGAGCTTCTCGGCCGCAAGCGTCCAGTCCTTGAGAAGCTCAATGAGGTCCTCGCGAGATTTCGTCGTGACGTCGTAGGCCGCCGTGTGCATCTGCTGCTGCTGCGGAGTGACGATGCCGCTCTGATGCTTGCCGCGGAACGGGTATCGCACCGCATCGACGTCGGCCTTCTTCTCGCCTTCTTCGACGCCGCTGGAGCGCCCGAACGGATAGCCGACGGCTGCGCCCGCGCCGAGGCCGAGTGCGGCGAGGCCGCCCCCGAGGAGCACCGCGCGGCGGCTCACTCCTCGGGGCGCCTCTTCCTCAGGCTCGGAAACCTCGGAAGGCTCAAACTCCGAATCCTCGGAACTCATTGCTTCGAGCCTTCCTTATTTCTTAGACGTCGATTCCCCGGCGTCTTTGAGGATCGCCTCGGTCAGCTTGGCCAGCGGCTTGCGCAGGGCGTTGACGGAGTTGGAAAGCTGCTTGCGCTGGTCCTCGTTGAGCTTGTCGTAGTAGACGTAGCCGTCGCCCTGCTTGTACTTGTCAAGCTCGGCCTGAAGCTGGTCGAAGCGCTTGGAAATCTCCTTGGCCAGCGCCGGATCTTTCTTCTTGGCGATTGCCTCGACGTTGCCATAGGCGACCTTGGCGCCTTCGACATTCGCCTGGAAGTCCCACAGATCGGTGTGGGAGAAGGCTTCCTCCTCGCCCGTGATCTTCGTGGTTGCGACTTCCTCGAGCAGGTTGATGGCGCCGTTCGAAATGTCGGCGAGCTTGATGGAGAAGTCCTTGGCGTATACCAGATCGTAAAGCTTCTGGGTGTCTGCGACGAGCTGCTCGGAGGCCTTCGCCCTCTGCTCGTCGTTCAGCCCCTCGAAGCCGTCGGGGCGCCAGAGGTCTTTCTCGATGTAGTGCCACCCCTTCCACGCGCGGGTGTCTTTGTCTTCCGTCTCCTGCCAATCGGCCTCGCGCTCGTCGAGGGCCGGATCTAGGTCGCCGAACTTCTCAGCCGTCGGCTCGATCCTCTCGTAGTGCTGACGGGTCGCGGCGTAGAGGGAGCGCGCCTTGTCGAGGTCGCCCGCCTTGTACGCCTCGGCAAACGCCTTCGTCTTCTCGAGGAGCTGGCCGGCCTGGTCGCGGTTGTAGGCGTTGTAGTTCGAAACGGCCTGCTCTTGGAGCTTCTTCTCGTCGCCGCTGGCCTCGACTTTCTTGCCCGAGTCGCTGACCGTGAACTTCTTCGCCCCGACCAACGCGCCTACCATGTTCTTTTTGCAGGCCGTGTAATAGCTGCCGGGCTCCAGCACAACGGTGTACTTCACGGTGGTTCCGGGGGCAAGGTTCTCCCGCTCGCCGACGATTCGAAGCTTGTCCGGGGCCAGAATCTCAAACTCGTTCTTGACCGTGCCCTCGTTCTTGAGGGTGAAGACGACCCTGCCGGATTCCGTCTTCTCCGCCGAGACGTCGCACTTGTCGTCGGCGATGGTCACGCTGAGTCTCTGGGCGCCGCTCGACCCGCCCTTGCCGGAGGCGTTGTCGTTCGACACGCAGCCGGCAAGCAGAACGGCTGCAGCGGCAGCCGAAGATAGCAACTTACGCATTGTTGTTCCTTACCTGGTTTGAAACAGAGGACTTTCCGCGCACCTGCCGTGCGAACAGCGGCAGGCACACGATGAGATAGACGGCCCAACCGAGGATCTGCAAGAGCGTGGGGCCCATGAGGACTTTTAGCTGGAAGAAAGCGTCGAGGAGACTGAACCACCACGACGATGCGTGGTCCGCGATCGCCTCGGTGAAGTCGTAGACGGTGTGTCCATGTCCGGGAATCAATCCGGACTCTTGGAGGTCTTTGAGCCCGTATGCGACTATTCCCGCCGCCACGACGATGAGCAGGCAACCCGTCACCGTGAAGAAAGACCTGAGATTGATGACGACGGATCCTTTGTAGACGAGGTACCCGATGACGACGGCGGCCACAAGCCCCAAAACGAGCCCGGCGATCGGAGCTGCGCCGTTTCCGTTCTCGATCCCGGACTTGACTGTCGGCCATATGAACAGCGCGGTCTCGAGGCCCTCTCTGCCGACTGCGAGGATGGCGACCCATGCGATCCCCATCGCAGATCCTCCCTGCAGGGCGCTGTCCGCCGCCTTGCGGAGCTCTTTGGAAAGAGTGCGCGCATTCTTTCCCATCCAAAAAATCATCCACGTGACAAAACCAACGGCGATGAGCGAGAGCGTTCCGCCGATGATCTCCTGAGCCTCAAAGGTCAATGTGGACGGGCCCCACGTCATGAAGGCCCCGGCGCCCGCGGGAACGGCGACGGCCACAGCGACGCCGATCCACAGGTATTTCAAGACGTCCTTGCGTCCAGCCTTGACAAGATAAGCCACCAGAATGCCGACGATAAGCGACGCCTCGACGCCCTCTCTCAGAGCGATGACAAAGGCGCTGAGCATGGAACCCCTCCTCGAACTAAGTTAGGCGTTGCTTACCTTACTATCTTGGGAGGGAGAAGCGAAACCCGTCAGAGGTTTTTCGTGAAGAAGTCCCTCAAAGACCCTTCGCTTTCGATCGCATCGAGAGGGCCCGAAGCGACCGTGCGTCCGCGATCGAGGAGGAGAATGAGGTCCGCTTCGGCGACGGCGTCGAGGCGGTGGGTGATCTCGAGGATCGTACACGGAATTTTCCGCAGATTGGCGCGCACTTTGGTTTGAAGCTCCGCGTTGAGATTGGCGGTGAATTCGTCGAGGACCAAGATTTTGGGGCGCATGAGGAGCGCGCGGGCCAGGCACAGCCTTTGGGCCTGGCCCCCCGAAAGTTCGCGGCCCGCCACGCCGACGCCGGTGGCCAGCCCGTCGGGCATCTGACGGACCTCGTCGGCCAAACACGCGATTTCAAGCGCGTTCCACACTTCTTTCTCGCTCGCATCGGGCATGCCCAACGTCACATTCTCGAGAATGCTCGCGTTGAGAAGCTCGCACTTCTGGAACACGCCGACGACGCAGCGCCGCAAAGAATCGAGCGTGTAGCGGCTGACGGGAGTTCCGCCGAGCAACACTTCGCCGGCGTCGGGGTCGTCGTAGCGCAAAAGGAGGGAAGCAGCCGTCGTTTTTCCCGAGCCTGACGGGCCGACGAGGACGACGTGCCCTCCTGCGGCGACGTCCAGACAGAAATCCGAAAGGGCGGGCGCAGGAGATCCGGCATACGTATAGCTGACGCCTTTGAAGCTCACTTCGGCGGGGCCTGCAAGCTCAAGGGTCTCTTGCCCGTCTGCCACTCGGGGAGGCTCGTGGCATATCTCCCACAGACGTCGAGCGGCCGCCAGCGAGTGGTCGAGGTAGCCTGCCGCGTCTTCCACCCCGCGCGGCCCCTCGAATAAGCGCAGACATCCTGCCGCGAGGGCGGCGACCGTCACAGGCGAGCACCCCTGCGACGTCGCGGCCGCCGCCGCGCCGATGGAGCTTGCCAGGGCAAGGAAGACGTTCGCGCCCCTGCGAAAGGCGTTTGCACGGCGTGCGATTCCCGCCGACTGCCCGATCGAGCGCCCCAAGGCGTCCGTCTCCTCCAATCGCCTGAGCTGACGCCCGTATCCGACGACTTCTTCGGCCCCGAACACGCTGTCCGTGACGTGATGGGCCAGTTCTCGCCGCAGCTCGAGGGTGCGCCGCGTCGCCCGCATAGAAGCGCGCAAGCCGGAGAACGGGACGACCGTCAAAGCCAGCGCGACGCACGCCGCAGGAATCGCGACGGCCTGCCACCCTGCCGCAAGCCCGGCGCCGACCACGAAAACGGGCGGGACGACGAGCGCTGAAACGACCGGGGCGAACGTGTGGGCGTAAACGACCTCGATTCGGTCGACGTCGCGCGTGAGGCTCGCGAGCACGTCGCCGGAGCGCGTTGCCCCGACAATCGCAGGTGCCTTGGGCCACAGGTTGGAGAAAACCATGGTTCTCAGCAGTTCCAGTGCCTTGAAGGCCACATAATGCCCTGTGAGCTGTTCCAGGTAATATGCGGCGGCCTTGGCCATGGCTACGAGCACGAGCGCGGGAAGATAGGTTCCGAGGCCTTTTCCTTGGACGGAAGAGACGGCGCCGGCTGCGGCGAGTCCGAAGAGCACCACGTCAAGGCTGAGATTGACGATGCGAAGAAGCGTCGAAACGAAGAGCGGTCCGTGGACGGGCCGCGTCTGCGAGGTCAGCCATCTGACGAGCTCGCGCGTGGTCGGCTCCGCCCGCCCCGCGTCGTCCCGACCCTCCCGGACCTCGGCGCGCTGCGCAGAGAGAACGCTCCCTTTCCTTGCCGACTCGCCGTTTGCCGCCTCTTCAAGCCCCGGACCGTCGGCGCTCACAGCGTTTTCTCCGCGCATTCAAACAGCATGCCGTCCTTCATTTCATACACTTTGTCTGCGACGTCAAGCAGCGCAGATCTGTGGGTCACGAGAACCACGGTCAGGTCGCGGCCCAAGGAACGCAGAGCATCGACGATTCTGGCTTCGGATTCGATGTCGACCTGCGACGTCGGTTCGTCCAAAAGGAGGATTCGCCGCCCGGAAAGCAGGGCGCGCGCGATGGAAATCCTCTGAGCCTGGCCTCCTGAGAGGAATGCGCCTTGCTCGCCCACGTCAGTGTCGATTCCCTCGGGCATCCGTTCAATCTCATCGGCGATCTGTGCACCCCGGAGGGCGTTCCACATTTCCTCCGGGGTCGCGTCTTCCTTCACCAGGCGAAGATTGTCGGCAATCGTGCCTGTGAAAAGCCACGTCGTCTGCGCCACTCGGGCCGTCAAAGCGGCTGCCTCCTGGGCGCTCGCAAAAGCGAGGTTCTTGCCATCGATCAGCACGCTCCCGCGGGCAGGCCGAAGCATCCCGCCCATAAGCCCCATGAGCGTCGACTTGCCGCCGCCCGAACGGCCGACGACGGCGATTTTGCTTCCCGATGCGACCGCGAGATCGACTCCGTGAAGGACCTCCCCGCGCCCGTAGTCAAAGCTCACATTTCGCACGACGACGGGGCAGCCGACTCCGCCAACCGCGCCCGGCCCCCCGCCCTCGTCCGCGTCGCCTTCCGCGCCGAGGTCACCGCTCGCGCCGGCCTCGGCCTGCGTGGCGGCATCGACGTTGGCGCCGGCGTCGCCGGCCGCGCCGCTCTTCGCCGCCGCACCCTCCGCACTCGGATCCGAGTGATTGTCGATATAGGCCCTTATCGCGCGCTGGGAGGCGATTCCCCCCATTCCGATGTAGAAAAATCCAGCGACCTGCGCAAGCGGTTCGATGAGAAGGGCAGTCAGAAGCACCGTTGCGAGAACCTGCGAAGCCGTCACTGCGCCGGCGTTGAAGCGGACAACGGCCAGCGTGCACGTCGCACAGATGAGAATGAGAGAGAAGAGGCCGTCCACCACGATGATGACAAGCTGGTTGCCCGCGAGCAGTTTCATGATGGCCCCGCGGTTGCGCTCTCCCTGGTCTTTGAGCTGGCGTTCAATTCGAGGCCCGGCGCCAAGCAGACGTATCGTCACGAGGTTGCGAATGGCGTCGAGATACTTTCCGGCCAGAACCGCGCGCTCCTTGCGCGATTTAGCCGACGTCTTCCTGAAGAAACGCATGAAAACAGCGAGCAGAACGGGAATGAGCGGACATAGAGCCATGACCGTCAATCCGAGAACAGGATCGAACGAAACTGAAATGTAAGCGAGAACCACGAAGGGTATCAGCAAGGCGGCAAGAGTCGATCCTAAATAGAGCTGGCGGTACTCGGTCGCCCTTTCGACATTGTCGGTCAGCAGCTGAACCGCGTGCGCCCCCGAATCTTCTCGACTTCGGGAGGCAAAAAGACGTGAGAGCAGACTTCGCCGGATGCGCCGTTCCTCAGCTCGAGCCGCATACCCCCCGAAAAGGATCTCGGCGAATGCCGCAAGGCCGGCTGCACAGGCACAGGCCAGAGGGCCGGCGAAACTCTCCCGCCCGTCTGCAATGCCGGCGACGCCGACCAGCGCGGCGCCGGCGAATACGGCGCTCGCCATTCTCAGCACTGCGACTATGCGCGAAGCGCGGACTCCCGCGGGTGAGATCACCGGAGTCTTCGACGCCATCACACCCTCCTTAGCGACACGCGTCTCCTACAGGGCACACTACCCGATTCGGCCGCCTGTTGTAAGTGGAACCTTACCTTCAAACTGGAAAGTTTGGAAGGTCTGCGCACCGTCACGGCGATTTGGCCTCAGGGACGTTTTTACGCCGAATCGAAGAAATCCTGGGCGTCATTGCGTCGCAGAAAAAAGCCGCCGCCGCT
>CAJPTB010000090.1 GCA_905373325.1 uncultured Ancrocorticia sp. | reverse complement strand
CGATCCGATCACGCTGATCGTCTTGTCTTTGGACTTCGCGGCGGGAACAACCTCCCGACGATGGACGTCTTCGCCCAGGGGAAGGCGCGCGAAAACTGGAAGCTGTGGGGCAGCCTGCGGCTTTTCCCCGGCGCGGAGTTCCCTTCCGTCGAGGGAGGAAAGACGGGCGCCGAAACAGTCGCCGCCGAGTCGGACAAGGGCCTTGCCGCCAGCCCGAAGAAGACAATCGAGGCATACGTCAACCTCAACAAGACCGGCAGCGACTCCCAAGGGCTGACCTTCTCGCAGGACGCCTTGCGCCAAGAGCTCAAGCAGACTGCGGACAAGAACGCCGCCGCGGTCAACGGCGCGGGCAAGTCGACGATGACCTTCGCCGTCGGCAACGAGGGGCCCGTGGCCATGCGCACGTCCGACGGCGGCGCCGTCGTCGTCGCGCAGCTGAATTACTTCACCACGATCTCCTCGGACTCGCAGCACACGGTGACCGTCGGCGACAAGGCGGGAAGCATCGCAAGCGGCAAGGCAGGGGGGAAGGTCACACTCGACGGGAAGACGCTGACCACATCCAACACGCGTTTGGTGGCGTTCAAGGTTCCCGCCGCGAAGTCCAAAGACAAGACGATCAGCGTGATCGGATCGAGCGACGACGTCATATTGGGCGCACAAGTTCAGTGAGGTAGGAATGACTCAGCCATTGTCCATGTACGGCGCCGTCGATCTCGCGGCCGCAGGGTCGGCCTCCGCTTCCGCGGGCGGGGACGCGGTTCCCGGCCCCTTTTCGCTGGAAGCGACCGCAGCCAACCTTCAAAGCATTCTGGAGACTTCGGCCCGCGTGCCGGTCGTCGCCGTCTTTTTCTCTGCGCGCTCGGAGGAATCGACTGCGCTGGCCGCCCGCTTGGAAAGCCTCGCCGTCAAGTCCGCGGGAAGCTTCCAGCTGGCCAAGGTCGACGTCGACGCGGCGCCCGAAATCGTCCAGGCGTTCAGAGTCAGCCGCGTTCCCGCGGCGGTGGCGCTGCTCCAGGGCCAGCCGCTTCCCCTGTTCGAAGGGGCGCCCGCCGAGGCCGAGTTGGGCCCGCTCATCGATCAGCTGCTCGCCGCTGCCGCGCAATACGGCATCACGGGAAGGCTCGACGGCGCGCAGGCGCCTGCCGAACCGGCTCTCAGCGCGCATCACGCTGCGGGGCTTGCCGCCCTCGAGGCGCGCGATTTCGCCAAAGCGGAGGAAGAGTTCGAGCTCGCCCTCAAAGAGGAGCCCGGCAACGACGACATCAAGCGGGGCCTGGCCCAGGCGCGTCTCATGCTCAGAGTCGGCGAGGTGAGCGAGCCTCTCGCCGCAATCGAATCGGCCAACGAGGCGCCGCGGGGGGACGTCGAAGCCCAGCTCGCCGCCGCCGACGTCGAAGTGGCCTACGGCCGGCCGGACGCGGCTTTCACGCGCCTCATCGCGGCGGTCCAGGCGACGGCGGGCGACGAGCGCGAAAGGCTCAGGGAACGCCTGCTCGACCTTTTCCAGGCGGTCGGCGCCTCCGACCCCCTCGTCTCGCAGGCGAGGAAGGCTCTGGCGAGCGTTCTCTTCTAGGCTCTCTCAAACCACGCCGTGGCGTCGGCGGGGACGGATCCGTCGAGGGCCTCGTCGGTCGAGCAGAGAATCGGCCGCCATCCCTCGGGGATTCGGACCGGCTCGTCGAACGCCGTGATGACGAGGACATCGCCGCGAGGCTCCTTTGAGGCTTCGTCGGCTTCGCCTGAAACCCGGCTGCGTCCCTCTTCAACGCCGGCGCGCCCTTCGAGGCCGCCGTGCTCTTTGAGGCCGTGCTCGCCCGGGTCGTTGCGCCGCTCCTCTTGGGCGGACCCCCTGCCCTCTGCCGGATCGGGCGCATTGAGGGACGAGGCAGGCGTGTTGAGGAAGGCCAAGCCGCGGCTGTCCGCGGCGACGCCATCCGTGACGTCGACGAGCCCGCCGCAGCCGAGCCTCAGCTCGCGCCGCAGCGCGTACATCCGGCGAAAGAGGTTGAGGGGCGAGCGCGGGTCGGCCGATTCGCGGTCCACCGCGTACTCCTTCCACTCGGGCGGCTGGGGCAGCCAGGACTTCCCGTCGGGGGAGAAACCGAAGGCGGGCGAGTCTGCCTCCCACGGCAGGGGCACCCTGCATCCGTCGCGCCCGGTCTCCTCGCCCTTCGTGCGGAAGTAGGCCGGGTCCTCGCGCAGCTCGTCCGGAAGGGCCATGTGCTCGGGAAGGTTGAGCTCCTCGCCCTGCCAAATGTAGGTCGAGCCGGGCAGCGCCGACATGAGCGCGTGCGCGGCCAGTGCGCGTCTGTGCCCGACGACGTCGGGGAGCGGGTCGCCCTCCTTGATTCCCTTCGGGTAGTTGCCGGCGTCGGGAAGCCCCAAGCGGGCGGTGGCTCGGATGACGTCGTGGTTTGACAGCACCCACGTGGCAGTCGCGCCGACGGCGTCCATGTCCCGCAGAGAATCGGCGATGACGGTTCTCATGCGGTCGGCGGTCCACGCGGAGGCGAGGAACTCGAAGTTGAAGGACTGGCTCATCTCGTCGGAGCGAACGTATTTCGCAATCGCCGAGGCGGGGGAGACCCAGGCTTCGGCCACGAGCATCCGGTCAGGGCCGAATTCGTCGAGGACCTTCCGCCACTGCCTGTAGATGTCGTGCACGCCGTCGAGGTTCCACATCGGCGCGGCCTCGTCCTTCTCCGGCTTCTTTTCTCCCTCAACCATCGCGGCTGTGTGCTCCCAATTCGGAAGGGCGGGGTCCTTGACGAGACCGTGGGCGACGTCGACGCGAAAGCCGTCGACGCCGCGCCTCAGCCAAAACCTGAGAATGTCGCGAAATTCGGCCTGAACCTCGGGATTGGACCAGTTGAGGTCGGGCTGGGAGGAGTCGAAGAGGTGGAGGTACCAGGAGGCGTCGCTTTCCCACGGCGACCCGGGCGCGTCCTCCCGGTCGCACACCCGCGTCCACGCCCCTCCGCCGAAGACCGAGCGCCAGTCATTGGGGGCCGGCCGGAACCAGTAGCGCTCGCGTTCGGGCGAGCCCGGTCCGGCCTCGAGGGCCTGCCTGAACCAGACGTGGCGGTCGCTCGTGTGGTTGGGCACGATGTCGAAGATTATGCGCAGCCCGAGCGAATGCGCGCGTGCGATGAGGGCGTCGACGTCGTCCATCGTGCCGAAGACGGGGTCGATGTCCCTGTAGTCCTCGACGTCGTATCCGGCGTCGCGCTGCGGACTTCGGTAGAAGGGGCTGAGCCAGACGGCGTCGACGCCGAGGCGCGCCAGATGGTCCAGCCGGGAGATCGCCCCGGGGATGTCGCCGATGGGCCCGCCCGAAGAGGCGAAAGAGCGCGGGTAGATTTGGTAGATGACGGCGTCTCGCCACCATAGGCCCGGCGCCATGGGGTTGTGGAGAAGCATGGTTGTCACGTCCTGCAGGGCGCAGTTGATTCGCGGACGATGAGCTCGCCGTGGAACTCCATCGACGTCGGCGTCTCGCTGCTGGAGACAAGGGCCATGAGGGAGGAGACGGCGCCCTCGCAAATGGCCCTCACGGGTTGGCGGATGGTGGTCAGGGGAGGGGCGGAGAAAGCCATGAGAGGGGAGTCGTCGAAGCCGACGACGGAGACGTCCTCCGGCACCGAGAGCCCCTGGGAGGCGCATTGGCGGATCGCCCCGAGCGCCATGATGTCGCTGCCGCAGACGATGGCGGTGCAGCCGTCGGCCAGCAGCGTTCGGGCGGCGCTCTGGCCGCCTTCGACCGTGTAGAGGGTGTGGACGACCGGGGCCGGCGCGCCCGGCGCGAGGGCCTTCATGGCGCTCGCGAAGCCCTTGACCTTCAATTGGGAGGGGATGAAACGCTCCGGCCCCATTGCCAGGCCGATCGCGGTGTGGCCGAGCGAGACGAGGTGGCGCACGCACTGCGCCACGGCGTCGACGGCGTCGGTGGAGAAATCCGCCGTCGCGATTTCCGGGTTGGGGCCGTTGACCGTGACGAACGGCAGGCCGATCTGCGTCAAACGTCCGTACCGGCCGACGGAGGCCATTGAATCGGCGTGCAGGCCGGAGATGAAGACGATCCCCGCGACGTGCTGCTCTATGAGCAGTTCGACGTAGGAGTCCTCGGTGATGCCCCCTGCCGTCTGTGTGCACAGCAGGGGCGTGTAGCCGCGCGACGACAGCGTGGTCTCGATGTTCTGCGCGAAGATCGGGAAGATCGGATTCGTCAGTTCCGGCACGATGAGGCCGATCCTGCCCCCGGGATGTTCTCGCAGCTTCTCCGGGCGTTCGTACCCGAGAAGGTCGAGCGCCGTGAGAACGGCCTGCCTAGTGGCGGGCGCGACGGTTTCTTTCCCGTTGAGAACGCGAGAAACCGTTGCGGTCGATACCCCCGCTTGCCGAGCCAGATCCGAAAGCCGGATGCGATCCGCCATGCTCACCTCCGGGGGCAACTCCGCCCCTCGTCTTGAGGCGTCGCGTCGACGTGCCGACGTCACTACGCCAAATCGATGTGCCGACGTCGATGCGCCGACGCCGTTCTGCCCGCAAGTTTACCGCCACATGTGGGGCCGTAGCATATCCGTGTGAAATTACGCGGCCGAGGGCGGCCGCCGTCGGCCGTTGGAAGCGTCTTTTCGCCGTGGAAAGCAACCGTTCGCTAGGTGCGATTGGGGCGCGCGACGTATGAGTTTGATCGCGAAATAAGTGCTTTTGACATTGCAAAACACCTTTTCGCGTTATAAATGCCAAAAAATAGTTTTTCGTATAAAAAGCGCCTTTTATGCCGGTTCTGTGTGGTCTTGCTCTATGACTGGCGTCGGCTGCGGTCGGTCAACCGACCGCAGCCGACGCCTCGCGGCTTAGCCTCGCTTGAGGGCGAGGCTTTCGCGGTGCCCGCGGCTGCCGTCGCTGCGTTGGCGGGCGCCGCTTTCGCCCCGTCGGAGAGCGGCGTCGCCCCGTCGGAGCGCCCTGTCACGCCGTCGTATCACGCTTTCGCGCTCTTCTTGGGCTTGTCCTCTTTTGCCTCGGCCTTCTCCTTTGCCGCGGGCTTCTTGTCGGACGCCTTCGAGCCCTTGGCCGTCTTGCTCGCCTTGGCCGCGGCCTTCTTTGCGGGCTTCTGGCCGGCCTTCGGGGTCAAGTAGACGACGCCGAAGGGCGGAAGCTCCAAGAGGGCGGAGTGGTCTCGGCCGTTCCAGCTGACCTCCTCGGCCTTGACCTCCCCGAAGTTGCCGACGCCGGAGCCGCCGTATTCGAGGCCGTCGGTGTTGAGGATCTCCTCCCACACTCCGCCGGAAGGCAGGCCCACGCGATAATTGCCGTGCGGTATTCCCGCGAAGTTGCACACGACCACGACGACGTCTTCGTCGTCGGCGGAGCGGCGAAGATAGCTGATGACGTTGTGGTTGCCGTCGGATCCGTCGATCCATTCGAAGCCTTTGTAGGTGAAATCCTGGCTCCACAGAGCCGAATGCTCCTTGTAGACTTCGTTGAGGCGTTTGACGAGCGAGAGAACCCCGTCATGGGAGGGCTCCTCCGTCAGCCACCACTGGAGGCCGGCCGCCTCGTTCCATTCGTCGGTCTGGGCGAATTCTTGGCCCATGAACAGCAGCTGCTTGCCGGGGTGGGACCACTGGTAGGCGAGGAGCTCGCGGACGCCGGCCAGCTTCTGCCAGTCGTCGCCGGGCATTTTCGCGTAGAGGGATCCCTTGCCGTGGACGACCTCGTCGTGGGAGAGCGGCAGGAGGAACTGCTCGGAGAAGGCGTAGACCAGGCTGAAGGTGATTTCGCCGTGGTGCCACGAGCGGTTGATCGGCTTTTCCTCCAGGTAGCGCAGGGTGTCGTTCATCCACCCCATGTTCCATTTGAGGCCGAAGCCGAGGCCGCCGTGCTCGGTCATGCCCGTCACGCCCGGGAAGGACGTCGATTCTTCGGCCGCCATGATGATCCCCGGGACCGTCTTGTAGGCGGTGGCGTTGGCTTCCTGCATGAAGGAGATCGCTTCGAGGTTCTCTCGCCCGCCGAAGACGTTGGGCTGCCACTGTCCGGCCTCGCGGGAGTAGTCGAGGTAAAGCATGGAGGCGACGGCGTCGACCCTGATTCCGTCGATGTGGAACTCCTGAAGCCAGTACAGGGCGTTGGCCACCAGGAAGTTGCGCACCTCGGTGCGTCCGAAGTTGAAGACGAGGGTGCCCCAGTCTGGATGCTCGCCGCGCAGAGGGTTGGGGTCCTCGTACAGCGGGGTGCCGTCGAATCGCGCCAGAGCCCACTCGTCCTTCGGGAAGTGGGCGGGGACCCAGTCGACGATGACTCCGATTCCGGCCTTGTGGAGCTCGTCGATGAGGTAGCGCAGGTCGTCGGGGGTGCCGTACCGCGCCGTCGGCGCGTAATAGCCGGTCACCTGATAGCCCCAGGAGGGGGCGAAGGGGTGCTCCGCCAGGGGCATGAACTCGACGTGGGTGAAGCCGCAATACTTGACGTGGCCGATGAGCTGCTCGGCGATCTCCCGGTAGGACAGCCCGGGCCGCCAGCTTCCCAGATGCACCTCGTAGATGGAGAGCGGGCCGGCGTGGGGGTCCTTCGAGGCGCGCTCGGCCATCCATTCGTCGTCTGTCCATTCGTGGCGGGAATCCGTGACGAGGGAAGCGGTCGACGGCGGCACCTCCGTGCGCTGGGCCATCGGGTCGGCCTTTTGATGCCACGAGAGGTCGTTGTACTGGATCTCGTACTTGTACCTTTGGCCCTCGAGCGCTCCGGGGATGAAGATCTCCCACACTCCCGACGAGCCCAGCGTGCGCATGGCGTGCAGGCTGCCGTCCCAACCGTTGAAGTCGCCGATGACCCGAACGGACTTGGCGTTGGGCGCCCACACCGCGAAGCTCACGCCGCTGACGTCGCCGAGCTCGCTGGGGAAGGTCTTCACGTGCGAGCCGAGCGCTTCCCACAGCCGCTCGTGGCGGCCCTCCGAAAACAGATAGAGGTCGAGCTCTCCGACGGTCGGAAGAAACCTGTAGGGGTCGTCGCCCCGGTCTTCGACGTCGCCGTAGACCGCGACGACCCGGTAATCGGGGACTTCGGCCGTCTCCAGGACGGCCCGCCAGATTCCGTTGAACTCGTGCTCGGCCTCGGTTCGGCCCTCGGCGGTTTCTATGAATACGCGATCAGCGAGGCGGCGGAGGACGCGAATGGTCGTCCTGCCGTCTTCGACGTGGGCGCCCAACGTCAAGTC
>CAJPTB010000089.1 GCA_905373325.1 uncultured Ancrocorticia sp. | reverse complement strand
GAACATGGCGCTGACCTGGATGGCGTGGCCCGCGGCGGAGAACGTCGCCGGATCGGTCGTCGTCGCCGCGAACACGACCATCGGCGTCGTCGGCGGCTTCTTCCTCTTCGGCGGGGTTTCCGGCGGGTCCTCCGTCTTCGGGACGATCGCCTTCCTGACCGCGGGAACCGTGTGCGTGCTCATCGGCTTCATTGCGCGCGGCAAGGCCCTTCGAATCTACGGGCTCGGGCTGATCATGGTCATGGTCTTGCGATTCGCGATCGTGGACATGGCCGGCCAGAACTCGCTTGTGCGGATCGTCTCGCTCCTCCTGGCGGGCCTTGTGTGCTTCGGCCTTTCACTCGCCTACGCCCGCTTCAGCTCCATCTTCGAGGGCGGCGACGAGAGCGACAGTAAAGCGGACGGCGGCAAGCAAGCGGACGGCGGCGAGCAGGCCGGCGGCTCGGCGAACGCGGACGGCTACGGCCCGTCCGCCGACGCCGCGGCCCCTGCGCCTCGCTGACCGGAAGCCGGGGAAAGCTCGCCTGCAGCGTCGAGATCGGGTGAAGCGGCCGTTCCTGCGATTGCCGCTCACACCTGCGACTGCAGGAAGGCGCGCACATCCTCCGCCGCGACGGGCCGAGCATAGGATCCGCCGTCGTGCACGACAAGGCGCCCGACGCCGTCCTGGAAGACGAAGCGGATGGCGCCGGCTTTGCCTTTCTTGTCGTGCGCCATGGCCTCCATGATCCGATCGACCGGCACTTCCTCGGGAATCTTCGTGGGAAGGCCTATCGCGCTCAGGAGCGCCTCGATCCTCGCGACATCGGAGGGGCTGCAGTATCCCAAGCGCTCCCCGAGGCGGGACTGAAGGGCCAAGCCGATCGCCACGCACTCGCCGTGATTGAGGGTGTACCCGGCGGCAGTCTCCAGCGCCCGGCCGATCGTGTGGCCGAGGTTCAATCCCATGCGCCTGTTGCCCTCGTGGACGTCCGAGGTCACGAAATCCCGTTTGATCTCGCAGTTGCGCCTTGCCGTGAGCTCGGCCAGGGCGTCGTCGCGGACGAACTCGGCGGGGCTGAGCCCCCGTTCCACAAACGCGTCCTCGAGGGCCTCGAAGAAGCCCACATCGGCTATGCAGGCGTGCTTGACGGTCTCTCCGAGCCCCTCGCGAATCTGCCGATCGGACAGCGTGAGCCACCTGTCGAGGTCGATGAACACTGCGGCCGGCTGGTGGAATGCGCCGATGAGATTGGTGGCCGCTGGGGTGTCGACCGCCGTCTTTCCTCCGATCGCGGCGTCCGCCGCCCCCAACAGCGTCGTCGTCAAGCTGACGTAAGGGACCCCGCGAGTGAACGTCGCAGCCACGAAGCCGGCGAGGTCGGTGACGACGCCGCCCCCGAGGGCGACGATCACGGTGTCGCGCCCGAATCCTCTGGCGATGAGCTCGTCCTCGACGCGTTCCTTGACCTCGCGGGTTTTCGAGGCTTCCCCGGCGGGGAAGACGACGAGGTCCGCTGGCTTCGAGCCAAATGAGGAGAGCAAACTCTTGCCGGCCAGGGAGGCGACGTTCGAGTCGGTGACCACCGCCGCCCTCCGGTCGGGGTGCTTGTCCGCGAGGAATTCCGCCACGCTCCCCTCGAGGCCCCGTCCGACGACGACGGGATACGACTCATCGACCAAACGGACCAACTCAACGCGAAACTCCGTGTTCTCCATGAACACAAGTCTACGTCGGGCGTTTGCGCGGCAAGCCATTTGGGCCCCGCCCTTGCTTTTACGCCCGGCAAAGCCAAAAAGTGGCCCATGACACTTGTCATCGGCAGTTCGTGACTGCCGATGGTTTCGCGGAGATTTCACCATCAGGAAAATAGAAGCATGAGTACGACATCATCGCCCGCGCGACGAACGCCGCGCGATCACGCTTCCGGCGTCGAACCCGCCCTCGTCGTCGAGGACGTTCACAAGTCTTTCGGAAAGGTCCACGCGGTCGACGGCGTGTCTTTCACCGTCGACCGCGGCGAGATCGTCGCGCTTCTTGGCCCCAACGGCGCGGGCAAGACCACGACGCTCGACATGGTCCTCGACCTCTCGCGGCCCGACTCCGGGTCGATCTCCGTTTTCGGCGGCAATCCGCGCAAGGCCATAGACAGCGGCAGGCTGTCGGCCCTTTTGCAAAGCGGCGGCCTCCTTCGCGAGTACACGGTCTACGAAATCGTCGCCATGGTCTCCGGGATGCTGACGGCAAGCCGCCCGATCGGCGAAATCTTGGAGCGCACGAATCTCACGGCAATCGCCAAACGCCAAATCGGCAAGTGCTCGGGGGGAGAACAACAGCGGGTGCGATTCGCCCTGGCCTTGCTTTCCAACCCCGAGTTCATCATCCTCGACGAGCCGACCGCCGGCATGGACGTCAACGCCCGCCGCCACTTTTGGGAGGCGATGCACGCCGAGGCCGAGGGCGGCACGACCATCATCTTCGCCACCCACTACCTCGCCGAGGCCGAGGCCTTCGCCCCCCGAACGATCATCATGAACAGGGGAAAGATCGTCGCCGACGGCGGCACCGCGCAGATACGCCACAATTTCGGAACGCAGCACATCAACCTGACCTTCGACACGCAGGAGAACCTCTCCGCCGCGAGCGCCCACATGGCCCGTCGCGCAACGGTGTCGCGATCGGCCGACACCCTCTCCATTTCCGGGCCGGACACCGTCGCCCTCGTACGGGAAGTCATCGCCTTCCCTGGAATCTCGTCCATTTCGATCACCGATCAGTCGCTCGAGGAAGCGTTCGAGCAGCTGACCGACGTCGGCGACGAAGCCGCCGTTTCCCCTAAGGAGTCTTGACATGTCAGCAAAGAAACCCAGCCAGGAGGCGAGTGCGGCCCGCCCGGAGACGAAAAAGACGGCGGGCCAGCCGATTCGAGCCGTCCGCCCCGCGCCGTCGCGCCGCCCTCTCCACGGCCTCTGGCCGCTCTTGCGACACCAGTTCCGGCACACCGTCCTCTATCCGTCGAATCTGGGCTTCGCGCTTTTGCTGCCCGTCATCATGTACTTCATGTTCGGGGCCTTCCAGAGCTACTCCTCGATCTGGCGCGGACACAGCAACGTCTCGGCACAGGTCATGTTCTCCATGGGCGCCTACGGAGCGACGATGGCGGCGGCCAGCATAGCCGCCGGAGTCGGAATCGAGCGCGCGTCGGGGTGGAGCAGACAGCTGGCTCTCACCCCGACGACGTCCGCCACCTACCTCGCCAACAAGATCCTTTTGGCGCTCGCCTCGGCGCTCCTGTCCCTCCTCGGCTTGATGGCTGTGGGGTTCTTTTGCGGCGCGAAGGCGGAAGGCCCGATGTGGGTCGCTGTTCCCGGCCTCATCCTCTGCGGCAGCCTCGTCACGGCGAACATGGGGCTTGCCCTCGGCTATCTTTTCCGATCCGACGCCGCATACGCGATCATCGGCGGCGGCAGCGCGATCTTCGCGTTCCTCGCGGGCGTGTGGATGCCGCTCGACAACATGCCCGAGTTCTTCCGCGACTTCGCCCCATACACGCCGATGTACGGCCTTTTCCATTTCAGCCAGTGGCCCCTCAATGACAGTCCGTTCAACTGGGCGTGGATCGTGAACATCGCAGCGTGGACGGCGTTCTTCGCGGCCATCGCAATTCGCAGAATTCGCAAGGACACGGCGCGATAGGGACGGCAATCCGGTGTCTCTCCCGGCCGTGATGAGGCCCGGCGGCCTGCCCGTGCAGACGCACCCTTCGACGCGCACAGCGACAATGAGGAGAGACAATCGCCCTCGGCGCCGCGGGCTCGGCGAAGCCCCGCGCCGGGGGCCTCGTTGCCGGAGGCGAGCCCCCGCAGACGAACGCTTGGCCCTCCCGCAGGCGGGCCCTGCGCGGAGGCCAGCCTGGGCTCGACTCGCCTCGAGGCCGACGGGCGAGCCGGCGGCGGGTAGTGTTGTCGGAGCGGAACGGCGCCGCAAGAACTCGGATGCGCCCGCATAGGGCGGGCCGGGCCTTTTACCGTCGCGCCGCGGCGGCAAGAACGCAAACGACGCCCGGAAGGGGGACTGATGGAGGTCCAAGAGGTCGACGGCGAGCGCAAAGCCGGCGCGCACGCAATCGGCGACGCTCCGACAGACAGGGGCGTCGGCCCAACCGAAGGCGAAACGGCGGCCGACGCGCCTCGAAGCTCGAACGAACCCCGTAATGCGCTGTCGGCAAATGATGTGAAACCCCCAAGGAAAAAGTTCGCGGACTGGGCGCGAACCCATCCGAAGGGCTTGACGATGGTGTATGCGAACGTGTGGCTGCTTTTCACCTTCATTCCAATCGTTCACGGGCTGCTTGCGGAAAACGGCGTCAAAAAATATCTGTTCTTAACGCTGGTAGTAACCTTCGACATCGTCTATTTTCGAGTGTGGTTGGTCTATCCCAGCATTCCAACGTCGGAGCGCGGATTCTCTCCGGGCCTTTTGGGCACGATTGCGGCCTTGATCGCGCTGGAGACCATGGCGGCCTTCTTCGCCGACGGCGGGAACGTTCAGCTGCTCATCTTCGTCTCTTCCGTCATCGCGTACACGACGACGGGGCGGGCGAGGACCTTGTCCCTCGCGGGATTGCTCGCTTTCGCCGCGTTGCAGACGACTTTGCTCGTCCGCCTCGGCAAGACGAGCCTGCAAGAAGGAGTCACGTCCTTCGCCCTTCTGTGCGTTCTGACGATCACGTTCTACGCCGTCGGAGGCACCATCGCCTTCCACAAGGAACTCGAGATCAAGAACAAGAAGATTGAGCAGCTGACTCAGAAAGCCGAACGCGAGCGCATCGGATCGGATCTGCACGATATCCTCGGGCAGACGCTCACGGCCATCGCGTTGAAGACGCAGCTTTCGGCGCGCCTTTTGGACATGCCGGATCAGCGCGAGCGCACGCGCCGCGAGCTGTTGCAGGCGGCGGCCCTGGCGCATCAGGCCTTGGCCGACGTGCGGGCCGTCGTTCGCGACGCGAGGAGGCTGCGCCCCGACGAGGAGATCTTGGCGGCGCGCGAGCTTCTCTGCGCAGCGGGAATCACGCCCGTGATCCGCGGCGAGCCGATCGAGGTGGGCGAGCAGGCCGAGCGCGTCCTCGCCCACGTCGTTCGGGAGGCGGTGGCCAACGTCGTCCATCACGCGGCGGCCACCCGGTGCGTCATCGCCACGCGGGCTTCGGGGGTGAGAATCGAGGACGACGGCGTCCGCCTCCTCGACGACGCGTCGAAACCCGCGGTGAAGGCGCCTGCGAGCGGGCTCGCAGGCCTTGACCAGAGGGTGAGGGAGGCCGGAGGCGTCCTCTCCTACGGACGGCTCAAACGGGGATGGGCCGTGGAGGCGAGATTCGACGCCGAAGAGCCTTGACGCCGGAGAGTTTGCCACGCATCCGGCCGGGGGAAGAGCCGATCGCGAGCCAATAGACTGGAGGCATGACGATACGGATAGTCGTGGCGGACGACCAAGCTCTGGTTCGCGGCGCCATCGCCATGATGCTCGATCTCGAAGAGGACATCGAGGTCGTCGCGCAGGCCGGCAATGGACGCGAGGCGATCGAGGCGGTTGCATGCGGCGACGTCGACGTCGTCCTGGCCGACGTCGAGATGCCCGTCATGGACGGGATCGCCGCGGCGTCCCGCATCCGCAAGGAGCACCCGGACGTCAAAATCCTCATGGTCACGACCTTCGGGCGGCCCGGCTACCTGCGCCGCGCGATGGAGGCCGGCGCCAGCGGCTTCGTGGTCAAGGACGCTCCTTCCGACTCGCTCGCGTCGGCCGTGCGCAAGGTGATGGCGGGTCAGCGCGTCGTCGACCCGGACCTCGCGGCCGAGTCCTTGGCCGCTTCCAGCAACCCGCTGACCGAGCGCGAACAGGACGTCCTTCGGGCGACGTCCGACGGAGGGACCACCGCCGACGTCGCCCGTTCGCTTTTCCTCTCCCAAGGAACCGTGCGCAACTATCTCTCCTCAGCGATCCACAAGACCGGGGCTCGCACGCGCGCGGAGGCGGTGATGATCGCCCGCGACAACGGCTGGCTGTGACCGGGCGCGGCGAAGACCTCCAGTCCGAGACAAAGGCTCGCGGGCCGAGGCGAAGGCCGGCGGGCAAACGGCTGCGGAACATGAAAATTCTCCGAAATTCAGCTAGAAAACCAATTGCGGCGCCCGCCGGGCGAGGGTTAATATAGTGAGCTGTGAGCGTTCCTACTCTGTCCATCGAGAATCTCGTCAAGGCTTTCGGCGACGTCGAAGCCGTTCGCGGCGTGTCCCTCTCGATATCCCCGGGCGAGGTCGTCGCCTTTCTCGGCCCCAACGGGGCGGGCAAGACGACGACTCTGGACATAGCCCTCGGCCTGTCGAAGCCTACGTCGGGCAATGTGGCCCTTTTCGGAACCGCGCCCCGCCGCGCGATAAAGGCGAGCAAGGTTTCCGCAGTGCTCCAAACGGGGGGCCTCCTCCTCGACCATACAGTCGAAAACCTTGTTCGCATGGTGGCCGACGCCTTCCCCAAACCGCTTCCCTGGCGCGAGGTCATGGACAGGACGAATCTGACCGAGATCGCAAAGCGGCGCGTGCGCAAGTGCTCGGGAGGCGAGCAGCAGCGCGTGCGCCTGGCCTTGGCGCTTTTGCCCGATCCAAGCCTGATCGTCCTGGACGAGCCGACCACGGGAATGGACGTGACCGCCCGACGCCGATTTTGGGACTCGATGCACGCCGAGGCTGAGCGCGGCAAGACGATCGTCTTCGCCACGCATTACTTGGCCGAGGCCGAGATGTACGCCGAACGGACCGTCATCATGAACCGCGGCAAGATCGTGGCCGACGGGCCCACCAACGAGATACGCGGAAGCTTCGGGGCGCAGACCGTCACGGGCAGATTCCCGACGAAGGAGGCGGCGAAAGCGGCTCAGGCGTCAATCGGGGGCAAGCTCGAGGAGACCAGCGTCTCCGTGACCGGACCCGACGTCCTCGCTCTCAACCGGGCGATGCTCGACCTTCCGGAGATCATCGGAATATCCGTCACCGACGTCTCGCTCGAAGAGGCCTTCGAGGAGCTCACGGGAGAATGAACATGCAACTCAAAGCCCTTTGGTCTCTTTACAGGCGGCAGCTGAGCACCACCGTCTTCTACATTCCTATCCTCGTCTTCACGATGTTCCTGCCGATCATGCTTTTTTTCATGTTCGGCGCCTTCCAGGAGTATTCGGACAATCCCGCCGGGGACGGCAACTATGCGGCCACGCCCGCGGCCCACGTCCAATCGAACGTGCCCTGCAGCAGCGGCCA
>CAJPTB010000088.1 GCA_905373325.1 uncultured Ancrocorticia sp. | reverse complement strand
GCGCGAAACGGAGACCTTCGCGGCCTTCTCCGACGCGTCGGCGCCTCCCCCGCCGCGCGCCGGGATTTCGGCGAGCACCCTGCTGCGCAGATTGCGGAAGCCGAGGGTGTCGAACAGCGCGTGAAGGGCGTCCCTGTCGACGCCGATCGGGCGCAGCTCCTCTATGTCGTCGACGATCGGGAGGTCGCGCACGAGCTCGTTCAACGTCATGTTGAGGCGAACCTGCTCGGCGTTGGCCCGCAGCGATTCGCCGGCCTTTCCCTTGATCTCGTCAGCGTGGGCGAGGATTTCCTCGACGCCTCCGTAGGCCGCGATCCATTTGGCCGCCGTTTTGGGCCCCACCCCCGGGACGCCGGGGATGTTGTCGGCGTTCTCCCCCACGAGCGCCGCAAGGTCCCGATAGTTGGAAGGGAGCACGCCCGTCTTGTTGAGGACGCCTTCGGCGTCGAGGACCTGCGTCTCGGAGCGGGGCATCGGGTAAAGGACCGTGCACCGCTCGTCCACGAGCTGGAAGGAGTCCTTGTCTCCCGAAGATATGTAGACTCGCATCCCGCTTTCTTCTCCCCGCGCGGAAAGCGTGGCGACGATGTCGTCGGCCTCGTAGTCCTCAACGGTCAGCCAGCGGACGCCCATGGCGTCCAAAGACTGCTGGATGAGCTCGATCTGCCCCGCGAACTCCACCGGGGTTTCGCCGCGGCCCCCCTTGTAGTCGCCGTACATCCGCGTGCGGAAAGTCCCGCCGGGAAGGTCGAAGGCGACGGCGATGTGGGTGGGCTCGTAATCGGCGACGAGCTTGAGAAGCGTGGTGAGAAAGCCCGACACCGCATTTGTGTGCTGTCCGCCGTCGGTGACGAAATTTTCCGCGCGCAGGGCGTAGAACGCTCGAAATGCGAGCGAATGGCCGTCGATGAGAAGAAGAGTCGAGTCTTTCACCCTTATAACTCTAGTGCCTCCCGGCCGCCCCGGACCTTCCGGGCTGCAGCGGCGCCCTCGCGTCGGCCGTGTTTTCCCCCGCGAGCCAAACAGTCCGCCTCCTCGGCGAAGCGACCTGGGCTTTCGGCGAGGCGACCTGGGCTTTCAGCGAAGCGATCTCGGTTTTCGGCCGACGCCAACCCGGGAGCTGTTACGATCGTCGGCATGCATTCACTTGAAGAATTCGGCGAAAGCGCCCTCGGCGAGCTGGCCTCGCGCATGGGGCTGAGCTTCGTCCGCGCGGACGCCGAGACAGTCGAGATGCGCATGCCGACTGAGGGAAACCGCCAGGGCTTGATGCTTTTGCACGGCGGCGCCAACGGCGTGCTCGTCGAACACGCCGGATCGGTGCTGGCGAGGTTCAACGCACCCGACGGCCGCGTCCCGGTGGGAACGGAACTGTCGGTGAGCCAGCTGCGCTCCGTGACGGAAGGCTGCGTGACGGCAAAGGCGACCGTCGTTCATCGAGGAAGGTCAAGCATGTGCGTCGGGGTCGAGATACGCAACGACTCCGGGGAGTTGACCGCCGTGGGAAGGCTGTCGCTCGTGTTCGTTCGAAGCTGACGGGCGTCAGTCGCGGCCGCCGACCTGTTCGATGACCGCGTCGGCAACCTCCCTCATCGTGAGCCGACGGTCCATCGACGTCTTCTGGATCCACCGGAAAGCCTCGGGCTCGGACAGCCCCATCTTCGCCTCAAGAAGGCCTTTGGCCCGGTCCACCCTTTTGCGCGTCTCGAATTGTTCCGCGAGATTGGAAACTTCGTTTTCCAGCGCGAGGATCTCCTGGCTGCGAGAAAGCGCGATCTCGACGGCGGGAATGAGGTCGGCAGGCGTAAAGGGCTTGACCACATACGCCATGGCGCCGGCGTCCCGCGCCCTTTCGACGAGCTCGCTCTGCGAAAATGCGGTGAGCATGACAACTGCACATCTTTTCGCCGCTAGAATCTTCTCAGCTGCAGTGATGCCGTCCATCCCGGGCATTTTCACGTCCATGACGACGAGGTCGGGGTCAAGCTCCTCGGCGAGTTCGATTGCCTTTTCGCCGTCGCCGGCCTGCCCGACGACCTCGAATCCAGCTTCTTCAAGGGTTTCGACGATGTCCAGCCTGATAAGGGCCTCGTCTTCGACGACCAAGGCGCGGTACGCCGTGCTCGGAGTCGAGCCCTGCTCGGTCCCCGACTCAGCATCATTTGCCATATGTACTGTCTCCTTCGACTATGCCTCCGATTTGATTCGTGATGCGTCCATACTAACGCGACGAATCGCACAAGGTGGTGTTTTTTTACCAAAAGCCCGAAAACTGGGAAGGCGCGCTGTTCAGAAGAAGCCTGCCGTTGCATGAGAGTGTGCTCCCGGCGGGACTCGAACCCGCACGCACGAGGCGCCGCATTTTGAGTGCGGTGTGTCTGCCAATTCCACCACAGGAGCCGGTCCCTCAGCCGTGCCGAGGAAGCGTCTCACCCATTTTATGGACTCGAATCGTATTCGTCGAACCGGACTCGCCAGCGGGCATTCCCGCGACGACGACGATGCGGTCTCCGTCCACGGCCATCCCGAGCTCGCGCAGGAGATGGTCGACCTGCGCCACCATGTCGTCGGTGTGCTTGACGTGGGGAACGGTGAACGTCGTCAAGCCCCACGTGAGCGCAAGCTGATTGCGCACGTCGGGGTCGGGGGTGAAACACAGGATGGGAAGGCGAGCGCGCAACCGCGCCTCGCGCCGAGCAGTCTGGCCGCTCTCGGTGAAGACGACGAGGTGTTTGACGCCCAAGGACTCTCCGATTTCCATGGCAGCGCGAGTTATCACGCCGTTGCGTGTCCTGTGAAGATTGCCGATGAGCGGGATTTGTTCCATCCCGTGTTCCTCGGCGTACTCGATGACCGAGGACATCGTCTCGACGCATTCGATCGGGAACTTTCCGACGGAAGTTTCCCCCGAGAGCATGACGGCGTCGGCGCCGTCCATGACGGCGTTCGCGCAATCGGAGGCCTCGGCGCGCGTCGGGCGCGGATTGTCGATCATGGAGTCGAAGACCTGAGTGGCGACAATGACGGGCTTCGAGCGCTTGCGAGCCAAAGAAATGGCCCGCTTTTGCACGAGCGGCACCTGCTCGAGCGGAAGCTCGACGCCGAGGTCGCCTCGCGCCACCATGATGCCGTCGAAGGCCCTGACGATGTCCTCCAAATTCTCGACGGCTTGGGGCTTCTCGATTTTTGCTATGACCGGGCGGCGGACGCCGACCTGGTCCATGATCTCGTGGACGTCGTCGACGTCTGCCGGCGTGCGGACGAAGGAAAGCGCGATGAAATCGGTGCCGAATTTGAGGCCCCATTCGAGGTCCTCGCGGTCTTTTTCGGAAAGCGCCGGAACGGAAACGGCGACGCCGGGAAGGTTGACGCCTTTGTTGTTCGAAACCGGGCCGGGGACGATTACCTCCGTGCGCACCGTCGTATCCGTGACGTCGAGCACGCGGACAGCCACCTTGCCGTCGTCGATGAGGATGCGGTCGCCGGGCTTGCAGTCGCCGGGCAGACCCTTGTAGGTCGTGGAAACGAGTTCCTTCGTTCCAGGAACGTCCTCGGTGGTTATCGAGAAGATGTCTCCGACGGCCAGATCGTGGGGCCCGTCGGCAAAACGCCCAAGGCGAATCTTGGGGCCCTGGAGGTCGACGAGGACCGCGATGGCCTGCCCCGTGATCTCGGCAGCCTTGCGGACGCGCCGAATGCGCTCCTCGTGCTCGGCGTGGGTCCCGTGCGACGCGTTGATGCGTGCGACATTCATTCCGGCTCTCGCCAGAGCAAGGATTTCCTCCTGCGAATCGGTTGCAGGGCCCAGGGTACACACAATCTTCGCTCTTCGCATGTACTCAAGCCTACCCGAGCCCGGGCGGCGCGGCACTCAACGCGCACGGCGTTGAGCGCCACATCACGCCGACGGCGACGAATCTCTGCGCTTTCCCAAGCGGCTCTGCGCTGCCTCAGGCCCCTCGACTTACCCTTCGGCCGCCTCGGGTTTGCCCTCGCCGGACTTCTCGGCTGCAAGCTCAGAGATCTTCTTGGCCAGTCCGGCCTTCTCTTCGGCGGCGGCCGCCTTCCTGCGAGCCTTCTCCCCCGTGGTCAATTTGTCCCGTTTGCCGGCTTCTTCGCCTTCGAGGCCGCCATTCTTCTCGAAGCCGCCGTCCTTTTCGGCGTCGCCCTTTTCCGCGCCGTCCTCCGAGCCGATGCGCTCGAAAAACTTCTGACGCGCCTCGTCGCTCACCCAGACGTCGTCGACGCCGGGGTCTTCCTTCACGCGGCGGCGAAGGACGAGAAAGGCGACGAGCCCGCCGAGGAAGACGACGATGGAGGTCCAAACGTTCAGGCGCAGGCCGAACACAAGATTCGCCTTGTCGATGCGCAGCGTCTCGATCCACAGCCTGCCCGCCGTGTAGTACATGACATAGCAGGCGAAAAGCTGGCCGCCGACGAGCTTGAACCGCTTGCCGAGCAGGGAGAGCAGCGCCGCCCCCGCCAAACACCACAGCAGTTCGTAGAGGAAAGTCGGATGGAACGTCGTGGCCTCGGGGTACCCTCCGACGATGTGGCGGGCGTCGATCTCCAGCGCCCAGGGGACGGTGGTCGGCTTTCCATACAGCTCTTGGTTGAAGTAGTTGCCGATCCGGCCTATCGCCTGAGCCGTGAGAAGCGCGGGGGCTATGGCGTCGCCGATCGGCATGAGGCGCAGCCCGTAGCGCCTCGCCACGAGCCAGGCGCCGACCCCACCGAACGTTATCGCGCCCCAAATGCCCAAGCCGCCGTTCCAAACGGCAAAAGCCTGAAGCGGGTTTTTGCCCCTGCCGAAGTAAAGTTGATGGTCTGTTACGACGTGGTAGATCCTTGCGCCGACGATTCCGAAGACCACCATGGAAAAGAGGAGGTCTCCGACGACGACGTCCGGCCCTCCTTTGGCCCGATACCGACGCAGAAGTATCCACCACGCGGCGGCGATGCCGCAGATGATCGCCAGGGCGTACGCGCGAATCGTGAACGGGCCGACGCTCCACGAGCTCACCGGCGGCGACGGTATAGAAGCAAGGACGCTCATTGTTCCTCTCCGTGTGCGGCGAGGGCGAGGCCCTCCGCTGTCGTTCTCATGTCGCGCAGCCCTTGCAGGCCGCCCCGCATAAGCGGGCGGATGAGGGCGGAGCCGACGATGACGCCGTCGGCGTAGGAGGCGACGCTCGATGCGTGGGCGGGCGTCGTCACGCCGATTCCCACGCACACGCGCTGCGCTCCGGCCGCTCTCGTGCGCGCCACGAGGTCGCGCGCCTTCTCGTCGATGCTGGCCCGCTCCCCCGTGACTCCCATCGTCGACGCAGCGTAGACGAAGCCTCGCGAAGCCTGTGCGACTCTACGCAGTCTATCCTCTCGCGAGGATTGCGCAACGAGGAAGACGCGGTCCAAGCCAAGCGCGTCGGAAACCTGCAGCCATTCGTCCGCATGGTCGGGAATGAGGTCGGGGGTGATGAGGCCCGCTCCGCCGGCCGACGCCAGATCGCGGGCGAAGCGATCGATTCCGTAGCGGAAGACGAGATTGAAGTAGGTCATGACGATCGGAGTCGCGCCGGCGCCGGCTATGGCCTCAACCATTGCAAACGTGTCAGCCACGCGGGTCCCGCCCTCGAGGGCCAGGCGAGTCGCCTCCTGGATCACTCCGCCGTCCATCGACGGGTCCGAGTAGGGCACGCCGACCTCCACGACGTCGGCCCCGGCCGCCACAAGCTCCTTGGCCGCCGCGATCGAACCGGGGAGGTCGGGGAATCCGACGGGCAGATATCCGACGAATGCGGCGCCGCCGCGTTCCTTGGCCGCGTCGATGGCCTGCCCCACCCTGGACGTTTTCGTCTCTTCCCTCACAGCGTCTCCCCCTTGCCTTCGATGCCGAAGTAGTCCATGGCTGTTTGCACGTCCTTGTCGCCTCTTCCCGAAAGGGATACGAGGATCGTGGGCGGCCTGCTCCCCGCTGCCTGAGCCTCCCGTCCGATCTGAAGGGCGCCGGCCAGGGCGTGGGCCGATTCGATGGCCGGGAGTATGCCCTCCTCGCGAGTGAGAAGCCGGAAGGCCTCCATGGCCGCATCGTCGTCGATTGCCCGGTACTCCGCCCTCCCGATCGAGTGCAGCCACGCGTGCTCGGGGCCGACGCCGGGATAGTCCAAGCCCGCCGAAATCGAGTGGGACTCGACCGTCTGGCCGTCCTCATCTTGCATGAGGTAGCTCATCGAACCGTGGAAAATGCCCAGAGAGCCGGCGTTGATCGTCGCCGCGGTCTTTCCCGAGGCGACGCCGGAGCCGCCGGCCTCGCACCCGACGAGCCGCACCGACGGGTCGTCGAGGAAGGCGTTGAACAGTCCGATGGCGTTCGATCCGCCGCCGACGCAGGCCACGGCGACGTCGGGGAGCTCGCCCGTGAGCTCGAGCACCTGGGCCCGGGCCTCCTCGCCGATGACCTTTTGAAGGTCGCGCACGAGGGCCGGGAACGGATGCGGCCCGGCGGCCGTGCCGAAAACATAGTTCGTCGTCTCGACGTTGGTCACCCAGTCCCGGAACGCCTCGTTGATGGCGTCCTTGAGAGTGGCCGACCCTGCGGAGACGGAAATGACTTTTGTGCCGAGCAACTCCATCCTCGCCACGTTGAGGGCCTGGCGGCGCACGTCCTCGGCCCCCATGTAGATCGTGCAGTCGAGGCCCAAAAGGGCGGCCGCCGTGGCCGTGGCGACGCCGTGCTGCCCCGCCCCCGTCTCGGCGATGATGCGCGTCTTTCCGACCGCCCTTGTCAAGAGCGCCTGGCCCAACACGTTGTTGATCTTGTGCGATCCCGTGTGGTTGAGGTCTTCGCGTTTGAGGATGATGCGCGCCTCTCCGGCGTGGCGCGCGAACTTGGGCGTCTCGGTGACGATCGACGGACGGCCCGAATAGGTGCGGCCCAGACGGTCGAGCTCCCCCCGAAAATCCGGATCGTCCTTGAGCCGCTGCCAGGCGGCCGAAAGGTCGTCCAAAGCCGTCACGAGCGCCTCTGGCAGGTACCTTCCTCCGAACTCACCGAAGAACGGCCCCTGAACGGCGCCGAGTTGCTGATTCAATTACCTCTCCCTTGCATCGAGTGACGGGTGGTGCCCGACGGCGACCATGTCGCCGATCGCCGAGCGCGGATCGCCCGAGGTCACGAGCGCTTCCCCGACGAGGACGGCGTTGGCGCCGCTGCGGGCGTAGTTGAGGACGTCCTGCGGCCCGCGCACGCCCGATTCAGCCACCTTCACCATGCCGCTGGGCAGGATGTCGACGACCTGGTCGAACACCCGCATGTCGACGTCGAGCGCATCCACTCCCTCGGGATGACGGCGCTCGT
>CAJPTB010000087.1 GCA_905373325.1 uncultured Ancrocorticia sp. | reverse complement strand
CCTCGCCTCGGACCGCTCGTGGTGGCATCTTGCGAGCCCCGCCCCCAGCGGCGCCAAAGACGTAACCGAGTTCACCACCGGGAAGCACAACATCCGCTGCAAGTTCGACGACGACGACGAGAGCGTCTCCTGCTCGATTTACATCTACGACTATCCCTCTCCCGACGGCTGTGAGAACAAAACGGCCACCTACCATCTGAGCCAGGCGAAGGAGGCGACGGCCGACTGCAATTCGGCGCTCAACTCCTCCATCCAGGTCGCCTACGGCTCAACCGTCTCCCACAACGGAATCTGGTGTTCCGTCTCCCAGGAGCAAGGGATCACCTGCACCAGCGAGCTCTCCGGCAAGGGATTCCAGCTCAAGCGAGCCGCGGCCCGGCTTTTCTGAGCGCTTTCCGACCGGCTTTCCGAGCCGTGCCCGGCTTTCCGGCTCGTGCCTGGCTTTTTGACCGGTTTTCCGACCGGCTTTCCGAGCCGTGCCCGGCTTTTTGACCGGCTTTCCGGCCCTCGGCACGCTCCTCCGGGTCGGGACGGCTGCCCCCGCCCAAACCGAGACGATTAGGTTTGCCTTACCTCCTTCGGGTCCCGGACGGTAGACTTTGACCATGACTTCCACGACCGTCGGCAAAGCCTCGCCTGGAACTTCGCGCAAGAAACGCAAGAAGCGGCGCAACGCGAGGCTGTGGATTCCGCAATACCATGGCGCGTGGGCGATGGTGACGATTCCCCCCTTGGTCGGCGTCGTCGAAGGCGGCTTTCGGCCTGTCGAGATCGTGGTCTTCGCGCTCTGGTTCGTCGGATACTTCCTTTTTTACAGCGCCACGGTGTGGCTCAAATCCAGATGCAAGAAACGCTACTTCCCGCCGGTGCGGCTCTACGGGCTGATCGTCGCGGCTTTGGGCTTGGCTTCGCTCGTCAGCGCACCCTATTTGTGGCGGTGGGCGCTCGTCTTTTCGCCGCTGGTGGCCGTCGCGGCGTGGGAGGCGTGGAAACGCGACGAGCGTTCGCTGATTTCGGGCCTCGACACTATCGTCGCCGCCTGTCTCATGATCCCTGTGATGTTCGACATTGCGGGCGACGGCGCCCCCGGGTTCGCCGCCTCGCCCCGAGCCTGGCTGTTGACCGCCCTCTTCTTCGGGTACTTCGCCGGAACGCTTTTCTATGTCAAAACGAACATCCGCGAGCGCGGCTCGAACGTCTACCTCGCCGCATCCGTCCTGTGGCACGCCTTGTGGGCGGCGGCTGCGTTCGTTCTCGCATGGCGCGGGGAGCTCGGCTGGATTCACGCAGCCGTGTGGCTCGCCATCGCGATCCGCGCCGTCGTCGTGCCGCTCCTCGGACGCGCGGGCAGACCCCTGAGCGTCAAAGCCATCGGCCTGGGCGAAGTCCTCACCTCGCTGGCCTTCGTGGCCACCGTCTTTTAAGCGCTTCGGGTTTCAGGCGATTGACGCCAGTCGCTTTCCACGCCCGCCGCTTTCCAAGCGTTTGACCGACGCTTGGCAACAGCCGTTTTCCAAGCGTTCGTTCCGCCGCCTCTGCAAGCGCTTGTCCCACCGCCTCTGCAAGCGCTCGTCCCGCTCGTTCCGGCAGGCCTCCTGCCGCCGTTCAGAGAATCGACGCGACGGCCCTGAGCAGGCGCAGCGAGCCCTCGGTCTCACCCACGCTGACTCGCACGCCTTCCTCGCCGAAACGGCGCACGGTCACGCCTTCCTCGAGGCACGCGTTTTCGAGGGCTTCGCCGAATCCGGCGAGCCAGACGAAGTTCGCCTGGGACGCCGGGACGGCGATGCCGTGCGCGGCGAGCGCCGCTACGAGGTTCCTGCGCTCCTGAATGATCACGCTGCATCTTGCGCGCACCTCCTCTTGGGAGTGCAAGGCGGCACTCGCGGCAATCTGGGCGAGGGCGTTGACGCCGAAGGGCGTGCCGATCGCCCTCAGCCCCGCGACCATCTCCGGGTGCCCCAGTCCATAGCCGACGCGGATTCCGGCCAGCCCGTAGGCTTTGGAGAAGGTCCGCAGCACGATGAGGTTTGGGTGCTCGCGCAGCAGCTCGTCGGAGCGGACGGCGTCGTCCATGTCGACGAAGTCGATGTACGCCTCGTCGAGCAGCACGGGCACGCGCTCGGGGACCTTTGCGAGGAACCCCGCCAGGTCGGTGTGTTTGAGGGCGACGCCGGTCGGGTTGTTGGGGCTGCACAGCAAAAGCGCGCGGGTGCGTTCGGTGACGGCGGAAAGCAGACCCGGCAGATTGTGCGATCCGTCGGCGTTGAGCGGCACTTTGACGGCCGCTCCCCCGGCAGCCTGGACGGCGATCGGATACGCCTCGAAGGAGCGCCAGGGAAGCACGACCTCGCCGCCCGGGGTCACGACCGCCTGAAGGATCTTCTCGATGAGCGCAGTCGATCCGTTGCCGACGACGACGCCGTCATCGACCCACTTGTGAAACCACGAAATGTCGTGGATCAACCCGGTGGCGAACATGTCCGGATACCTGTTGAGGTCGCCGACGGCGGCTGAAACCGCGGCCTGGACGGCAGGCAGCGCAGGGAAGGGGTTCTCGTTGGACGAGAGTTTGACGACGTCTGTGTTCCCGCCCTTCTTGCCGGGCACGTAGGCGGGAAGGTCGAGGATCTCTGGGCGGAACCACTGCTGCTTGCTCATGCATCTAGTGTGCCCCGCGCGGGCGGCGCAATGCGAGCGGTTCTTCGACAGGGGAATGCGAGCGGTTCTTCGACGAGGCAAGGCAGGCGCCTTTCAACGGCGGCGACGCGAGCGCCCCTTCGACAAGGCAACCCAGGCGCCTTTCGACGGGTGCAATGCGAACTGCCCTTCGACGGGGGTCGGCGGAAGGCGCAATCAAACCGACGACCCAGGCAAATTCCAGCGCTCGGCCTTAGAGTTGCGGCATGAGATACCTAGTTCGCGCAGCAATCAACGCCCTCGGCCTGTGGCTATGTGTGCTTTTTGTGCCGGGCATCAGCCAGCATGGCTTGGGCAACAATCGGGACATCGCCCTCTACTTTTTGGCGGCGGGGGCGGTCCTCGGCGTCGTCAATTGTCTGGTCCGCCCGATTCTGGTGTTCTTGTCGATACCGCTGTACATTCTCACGTTGGGCCTGTTCTTCTTGATAGTCAACGCCGCAATGCTCAAGCTCACCGCAGCCCTCACCGCCGGGTTCGACATAGGCGTGACCGTGTCCACCTGGGCAGCGGCGATTATGGGCGGAGCCCTCCTGTCCTTGTTCAACACCTTCACCGACGCGATGCTCCCGGAGGAGTACCGGCGGCGCTAGGTCTCCGGCGCGTGCCTTCTGGGCGTCGCTTTCGGCCTCTCGCGGCCGCACCCCGCCAGGTCGCAGTCCGTCGCAACTTCCGGCTTCTCGCGGTCATGCTCCGCCATCCGCGGGGCCGCACCCTTCCCGCGGCCGCCGCACCCCCAAGCCGAGACACGCCCCTTTCGCCGTTTTCGCGCCGCGTTTGACCCTCACGCGACGTGAGGTTGGAAGCTAGAGCCATGGGAGAGAACATGCAGGAGCTGACCGTGGGCCAGGTCGCCGACCTTGTGGGCGTCAGCGTTCGCACGCTCCACCACTGGGACGAAATCGGCCTGGTGGCGCCGAGCTGGCGTTCGTGGTCCGGCTACAGGCTGTACACCCGGGAGGACGTGGAGCGCATCCAGCGCGTGTGTCTGTACCGGGAAACCGGCATGGCCCTGGCGCAGATCGCCGAGCTGCTCGACGATCCGGGCCTGGACGAGCTCGCGCACCTGGCCAGGCAACGCGAACTGCTCCTCGAACGCATCTCCCATCTGCGGCAGAAAGTCTCCGCAGTAGACCACATTATGGAGACGATGAAGATGGGAACGAATCTCGACCCCGCCCAGAAGGCAGAACACTTCGGCGGCTGGGATCCCGCGTGGCAAGAGGAAGCTCAGGCCAAGTGGGGCGACACCCCGGAATGGCGCCAGTCCGAGGCCGTCAAGGCGAAGATGACGCCGGAGGACTGGTTCAGAGTCGGCAGAGACACCCAAGCCCTCGAACAGTCTCTGGCGGAGGCCAAGCGCGACGGCGTCGAGCCCGGCTCGGATCGGGCGAATGAGCTCGCCGAGGCCCACCGCGCTTCGCTCGGCACATGGTTTGACGTGACGCATTCCAAGCACGTGCTCATCGCGCGCGGGTACGTCATGGACGACCGGTTCCGCCAGTACTACGACAAGATCAAGCCCGGCCTCACCGACTGGCTGAAGTCGATCATCGACGAGAATGCGAGGGCAAACGGCGTCGACCCGACGACGGCGACGTGGCAGTGACCCTGCCGACGGTGCCCTCCCGCCGCTTGGCGTCGGCCGATTGCAGATCGACCGACGCCAAGCTGGATCGTCTCGCCAAGCGGGACGGCCTTCCGCAAGCGGACGGTCTCCGACAGGCGGACGGTATCCGAGCGGACGGTCTCCGACAGGCGGTAGCCACCCCGGGGGCAAAGCCCCTCGCAGCTTCAAATCCGGGTCGCCTCCCTCATGCGGAGGCCACTCAAGCTTTGTGCAAGGCCACTCAGGCTTTACGCAAGGCGACTCAAGCTTTGCACAAGGCGGCCACACGAGTTTCGCGCACAGCGGCCACCTATTCTGATGCGGTTGGCTTCTGACGCAGTTGGCCGGGGCTTCTACAGGAAAGTCCCGGCCAACTGCGTCAGTCGTCGACCATTGGCCAGCGCGAGGTCCAACCGTCCCGCGCATCCCGTTTCGGTTCAGTCGCATCGGGAGCGGTCGACGTGGGTTTCCCGTCCGGCGAGGCAACCTCGCCTTGAATTCTCCAGCTTTGCGCCGGTTCGTCTTGGGTGTGCGGAATCGCTTGAGCCAGTGGCTCGAATTGGCCGCTCGGCTCCACTCGGGTGTGCGTCATTTGGCGACCGACGCGCGTGACCCTTTGGGCCGAATCGCCGCCGTCCCGCGCAGCTGGGTCGCCGCCATTCCGAAGGCTAGCGCGATGACGCCCCTGCCGACGTCGGCCAGCACTCCCGAACTCCCCGGCAGCCTCGCTGTGCCGGCCAACCTTCGGCTCCCCGGCGTTCGCTCCGAACGACTCGGCGTTCCCGAGCCGCCGATCCGCACCTCCCGGCCGCCCCGGATTGAGGGCATCGACGCCGTCCGCATCGGCCCCAGTTCTTCCACGCGCACCGGATGCCTGGGCTTCGGCGCGGCCGGCGTTCGCAGCAGGGGCGTCCTCGGGAAACGGGCGGCATCCGGTGGTGTAGCGCATGGAAAAGGCGCGAGGTCCGCCGGATAGGACGATTCCGACGTAGCCTCCGTCGTCGACGTTGAACAGGTTGACCTCGCCGGTTTCGCCGGCAGAGATGTCGACGGTTTCCGTGAAGCCGAGCGGGCCGACCTCTTCGCGCACGACGTCGACGAGCTCGCCGAATACGCTGCGCGGAACGCCCATCGTCATTCCTTGGCGTGAGAAGTCGATTCCGCCGCGGTCGTCGCCGACATGGCACGGTCCTGCTTTCTCGGCCGGGGAATCGATCCAGGTCCACTGGCGCGGCCCGAGCAGGTCGTCGATGCGCTCTCGTGCGCGGGCCAGCGCGTCCGCCAACCCACGCCGGGCGGAATCGACGTCCTCCCGCTCACCAAACGGCTTCAAACCGTCATAAAAGGGCCGTCCGACTTCGAACATGCTACTCCCCCTCCTTTGCGTTTAGGGTTCCGTCACAACTCAGACTCCGATAGTTGAGTCTCGATGGCTCGAACTTTGACAACCAAGCTCCAACGGCTCGTACCCTCATGACGCAAACCGGCGGAATCCAGTCGCCACCGGCCTTCGGACTTTGCCTTTGACCAAGGGCCAAAAGCTCCCAGGGCCGCAAGAATTTCACCCCGCAGTGCCCGCCACGACTTTGGCAAGAATCGACTGCGCCTGAGTTCCTTCATCCAGATAACGCATATGTGCACCGGATCGCGACGAGGCACCCGAATCCCCCGGATCCATCACTCTGAACCCGGAGCTGGGATCAACTGGATTCATACCCAAGGCACCAGAGGTACCCTTAAAAAAGCCTCCAATTTCATTAAAGGGAGTTATTATGTCACCTTTACCTCCAGAGTCTCCATTGTATAGCATCGCAAAACTGTGCCCTTCGGGAACATGCATCGCTTCAGCGGTGTCCTTGACTCCAGGCGACCCAAACACAGCATAATCGTCAACAACTCCCGGTCGCACTTGCGCGACACCATAGGATGAAGTTGTTGAACCGTAGGAATGCCCGAGAACAGACTGATGCACGGGCTTCTTCAAGGCAGCGCGTGAGTCCTCAATCCCTTCTAGATGTTTCGCGAGACTGTTGCCGCCCAGTTCGGCATCATGAGTGCTCACAACCGAAAAATCGGCAGTTTGCGGGCTCGGTGGAGCATCGTAGCCAACCCAGGCGATGGCGGCGACGCTGCCTTTCCCTTCAGCTTCGGCACGATCTTTTAGATTTTTCATATCGGCGACCAAGCCCTCACTACCTTTGACGGACGTGGTCATTCCGGGAGTATAGGTAGTGACATTGTCAGCATCGTCAATATTGCCAACAGCCAGCGCGGCATGCGTGGCTTCGTGGCCATCCTCACCCGTTGCTGGCTCATATAGGTAGAGGCCAACATCTGACGTCCCGTCGCCGACTGCACTTTTAATCCCCTTAGCCTCCTCAAGCCGTTGTTCAACGTAATCCAACTTGGCCCTCTGCGTAATTTTATTCGATGAATCGTTAAGTATCTCTCCCTTTTCTTTTTCGAGGGCCTCAATGTCTCTATCAAGTCTTGTCACATTAATCTCGTTGCGAGTACGCGCATCAATGCCGTCCATGTTTCCAAGGGCTTCATACTTAGTAGGGCGGCCAGCCTTAATATCCTCTTTAGCTTCGTCTCTTATCTTCTCACGCTCTCGCCCACTCAACGAGTACCACCAGGCGGCCACCTCTTCCGTACTCGCCCCTTCCTTCGGAAGATCAGGAAGTCCAGGGGTGGGATCGTCAAACCCTTCAGGGTCGGAGTCTTTCCCCTCCGAAACAGCGCCTAGAGCACCCGTGTAGGCGCTATCAACTTCTGCGGCTTTTTCGCATGCATGTTTAATCATTTCAGCGCATTCCGCGAGCTTTACGGGTGAAAGATCAGGCATCCCTGTTTCTATTAGAATCGGCTCTTCTTGGATAGAAGTAGATCGCACGCTTCCATCATCGCCAATTATGAAATCGTATTCGGCAGCAAGCGCAAGGATCTCAGCAACCATGGCTTTCACTTCGTTGACGCCGTCTTGAGCCGTCGCAGTCGCTTGTATCAGGTCACCGATAAGGCCAAGATAGTGAGCGCAGCCATCCTTGAGTTTGCCCAAGGCGTCCCC
>CAJPTB010000086.1 GCA_905373325.1 uncultured Ancrocorticia sp. | reverse complement strand
ACTGGGCGGCGACCATGATGACGTAAGCGATTCCGGCGTCGGCGGCTTTCCAACCCACGGGGCCGGCGAAAAAGTTGGCGCTCCAGTCGTTGCCGACGATCTCGATCTGAATTCCGGCGATTCCTATGAGGGCGAGGGGAACCAAGGTGAGAAAACGAGCGCCGAGAGTGCCGCCGCGGGCGTGTTCCGCCCGGGCCCGCTGGGAAACGGCGTCGTCGGGAAGCTCCGACAGGCGGACGGCCGCAACGGCGACGCACAAAAGCGCAAGAGAGGCGCCTAGCGTGTGAATCCACAGGGGCACGCCCAAGGCCGCCAATCCCGTGCCGAGAAGGCCGCCTACGATGCACCCCGCGCTCCACAGGGCGTGGAGCGAGTTGATGACGGTTCTTCCGTACGCCGCTTGAATCCGCATGGCATGGCGATTTTGAGCCATATCGACGATGGCGTCCGAGGCTCCCGCAGTGAAGAGGCAAGCCCCGAAGAACACGGGGCTTTTCAGTTCTACGGACACGCCGGCAAAGCCGATCGCCGCGACGAGCGCGACCGTCCACCACAGCGACGCCGACAGCGCCCCCATCTTGCGGATGAAGTAGGCCGGAAGGTTCGCCGAGCACATCGACCCCACGGCCGAGACGATTGCCAGGACGCCGAACTCGGCGTTGGTCAAGCCCAAGGCGCTCTTCACCTCGGGAAACCGCGGCAGTATTCCCGCGAAGATCGCACCGTTGGTGAAGAAGAAAAGTGAGATGCCGGCCCGCGCGCGTCTCTTGGCGGCGGATTGGCTTCCTTCAGCCAATCCGCGCTTACGGCCTGGTTCGGATGTGCGGCTCGTTTTCGTCGTCGGGTTCGCTTCCGGCACTCGACTCGGTTCGGACATCGGGTCCCGGCCGGGCGTCGGCCCTTGCCACGGCACCCGGCGATTGTGGTTGCCTTTCTTCACGCGCCGATTGTATCGAGGGGATGCGTCGCGCAAGCGCCATTCGACTAGCCGGGCGGCAGGCTGCCGTTGGATTGAGCGCGGCCGTGCCGTCGAGCGGTTCTCGGACGACGGCGAGCGGGCGTCTGCCCGGAGGCGGAGACGATCGGCCGAAAAGCGTCGGAGACTCGTGCGATGATCGATTCATGCAGATTCCAGCATTGCTCCTCGTGCTTCTCCTTCTTGCCGTTTTCGCTTCTGGATTCGGCCTCGGCCACTATGTTTCGCTGGACCGAACGCGCAGTCAAAACGATGAGGACTCCTCGCATCACAGGACGGAGCTCGGGCTGGCCCAGGCGGACGCCACGCGATGGCAGGCGGCGGCAGCCGAAGCGACCGGCCGAGCGGACGTGCTCGAACGCGAAAACGTCGAGCTCTCCCAGCGGGCCAGAAACGAACAGGCGCTCCTGAGGATGATCGAACCGCTGTCCGCAAGGCTCAAAGACATGACCGAGAGGGTCGCGTCCATGCAGGCCAAGCAGGCTGCTCAGGATGCGGCTGTGCGCGAGCAGCTTTCGGCGACGGCCTCGGCTCACCGGGAACTTGCCCGGGAGACGACGTCGCTGCGCGCCGCCTTGACGTCCGTCTCCTCGCGGGGAACCTGGGGCGAGGTGGAACTGCGGCGCATCGTCGAGTCTGCGGGCATGCTCAAGCACACCGATTTCTCCGAGCAACAGAACGTTTCGACGACGAACGGGGCCGGCGCGTCCGCGGCGCGCCCCGACATGACCGTGCATCTTCCGGGAGGCGCACACATCGCCGTCGACGCGAAAGTTCCCCTCACAGCGCTGCTCAAAGCACAGGAAATCGAAGGAACCGACCAGTTTTCCGAGGCTCGGCGTTCCGAGCTCGTCGCCGAGCACGCCCGCGCGGTCCGGGCTCACGTCAAAGAGCTCGCCAAACGCGACTATCCTGCCGAGTTTCCGGGGTCCCCCCGAATCACCGTCATGTTCCTCCCTGCAGAGTCGCTTCTGTCGCAAGCCTTGGCCGGCGATCCGACCATCCTGGAAGACGCCCTCACATCCGGAATCGCCCCGGCCACTCCAAGCTCCCTCCTCGCGCTCCTGCGGTCTGTGGCAGCGGTTTGGTCCTCGGCCCGGGTGACCGAGGAGGCTCAGGAGATCCTCGCCCTGGGCCGCACCCTCGTCAAAAGGATCGGGACGGTTGCTAACCACGTCGACAAACTCGGGGGCTCGCTGCGCTCGGCCGTCAGCAACTACAACAAGACGATCGCTTCTCTCAACAGCAGGCTGATTCAGACGGCGAGCCAATTCGAATCGATCGAGACGAGCATCGAAACGCCGCAGACGCTCGACGGCGAATCCGCGCACGTCCGCTCGTTCACCGCTGCGGAGATCATCGACGAACTTGAAGATTAGGCCAGCGGGCCGGTTCAGAGATACTTGCTCGCTTCCCGAATGGCGAGGGCGGCCATGCCCTGCCTGTGCTCCGCGATGAACGCGCGGACCCACTCGGGATCCGTTTTCGAATAGTCCCGCAGCGCCCAGCCGACGGCCTTGTCAATGAAAAACTCCCCCGAGCCGAGGTTGGCCTCGATGATCGACGAAAGCAGTTCGACGTCGGTGCTTTCCTTGCGTTGCAGCTGATGGTCGATCGCCAAACGTCGCACCCACATGCTTTCGTCGCGCGCCCACTTCAGGATCAGCTCGCGCCCCTCGGCCGACTGCGCGACGACGCTTCCCACCGTCGCGTCAAGCGAATCAACCGTGTCCCACCACGGCTTCGTCACCGCCAGACCGCGGATCCTCGGCAGGTCCGCGACGGTCAGAAGATGGCGCACCTTCCGCAGGTAGTCGGCGGCGACGTATTGGAACTCGCGCTCCTCGGCCTGCCAACAGGCATCGACGAAGTCCCAGTCGAGAAGGCGCTCCTTCTTCGCGGCGTTCAAGAACGGCCTCGAAATCTTGCGGCGGGCCGGGGTTTGCACGCCGAGGTAGCGAAACTGGTCGCGCATGTAGGCTGCCATCTGCGCGGCGCGTTCGCCGTCGGCGGCAGCCCTCAAATCCGCGAACAAACGGCGAGCGAGTTCTGCCGTCTCCGGCGTCGGGCTCGCGGAGCGTTCCCCTTTCACTGCGAAATGCCCGTCCTCTCGGTGCGCTCACGCGCTCTTCCGGCGCGCTCACGCACCTTGTGGGGGCGGTCCGGCTGAACGCCCGTCGCTTTGAGATCGGCGCGAAGATTCTTCGGAAGAGAGAAGCGGATGTCTTCGGAGGCAGTCTGCACCGGGTCCACCTGAGTGAAGCCGATCTCGGCCAAGCGCTCGACGACGTCGCGCACAAGAATCTCGGGGACGGAGGCGCCGGACGTCAATCCCACGGTCTTCACCCCCTCCAACCATTCGTCTCGCACTTCCTCGGCGCGATCCACGCGATACGCCTTGCCGGCGCCCGCTTCGAGGGCCACCTCAACCAATCGCACCGAGTTCGAGGAGTTCGCGGACCCGACCACGATGACCGCGTCGCATTCGGGCGCCATAGCCTTGACCGCGCCCTGGCGGTTCTGCGTCGCGTAGCAAATGTCGTCCGAGGGCGGATCGACGAGGTTCGGGAACCTCTCGCGCAGGCGCTTGACCGTTTTGAGCGTCTCATCGACCGAAAGGGTGGTCTGGGAGATCCACACGACTTTGTCAGGGTCCCGCACCTCGATGCCGTCGACCTCCTCCGGCCCGTTGACCACCTGAATGTGTTCGGGGGCCTCGCCCTGGGTGCCCTCGACCTCCTCGTGGCCCGTGTGGCCGATGAGCAGAATGTCGTAGTCGTCCTTGGCGAAACGGACGGCCTGCTTGTGAACCTTCGTCACCAGAGGGCAGGTCGCGTCGATCGTCTGAAGGCTGCGCGCGGCGGCCTCGGCGTGAACCGCCGGCGAGACCCCGTGCGCCGAAAAGACGACCCGTGCGCCTTCGGGGACCTCCTCCGTCTCGGAGACGAAAATCGCCCCCCTTCGCGAAAGGGTCTCCACAACGTACTTGTTGTGGACGATCTCTTTGCGGACATACACGGGAGCCCCATAGAGCTCGAGGGCCTTCTCGACGGCGTCGACCGCGCGATCGACGCCCGCGCAGTACCCTCGCGGCGTTGCGATGAGAATCCGGCGTCCGTCCTTTCCGGGAACGGAGGGGATCCGGTCGGGGAAAGCCGAGGCTCCCGCAAGGGAAACCGCCTTCTCCGCCGGGGCGGCCGACGCTTGTTGGTCATTCACGTGTCTAGGGTAGTGCGCCGCGGATATCGAGCGCGAGACGATCGGAATGGGAACTAGGGCACAACAAAGAATGGGAACTAGGACACAGCCCCGCGCTTGGCGCCTGTGAAAAAATTTCGCTATGGCACAAAAAATTCCGGTGCCGGAGGAGCTTCCCCAGCTTGCCGCCCAGACCACCCCCGATCGGCCGTGGCCCCTGCGCGTGCTGTCGATGAAGATTCGGGAATACGTCGCCGCCATGTCACGCCTGTGGGTCGAAGGGGAGGTCATCACGCTTCAGCGCCGCCCCGGGGCGAAAGTCCAGTTCTTCACCTTGCGCGACCTCGAAGCCAACGTTTCCATCACGGTCAAGATCATGGCTTACCTTCTTCCGGCGGCGATCGAGCCCGGCAGCCGGGCGGTGGTGTGCGCCAAACCGGACTTTTACGAGGTCAACGGGAGCCTTTCGCTATGGGCGGACGAGGTTCGCCCCGTCGGACTGGGCGACATTCTGGCCAGAATCGAACAGTTGAAATCTCGGCTCGCCGCCGAAGGCCTGTTCTCAGCCGAGCGTAAAACGAAGGTTCCTTTCCTTCCCGGGAAGATCGGGCTCATATGCGGGCGCAACACCAAAGCGCGCGAAGACGTCCTCGTCAACGTCCTCGGCCGTTGGCCTGCGGCGCGGTTCGACGTGCGCGAGGTCAGGGTGCAAGGCGAAGGCGCCGTCGAAGCGATGATCGAGGCGTTGGAGTCGCTGGAGGAAGCCCCCGGCGTCGACGTCGTCGTCTTCGCACGAGGCGGAGGGAGCGTTGAGGATCTGCTTCCCTTCTCCGACGAAAGGCTTGTGCGCGCCGTCGCAAAGGCGAAGAAACCGGTCGTTTCGGCGATCGGGCACGAGGGCGACAGCCCGATCCTCGACCTCGTCGCAGACTTGCGGGCATCGACGCCCACCGACGCGGCAAAACGCATCGTCCCCGACGTCGCCGAGGAGCTGGCGACGATCGCCGAGGCGGCCCGTCGCGGCCGATCCGCCGTGCAGGCGCGCCTTGACCGGGCGCAAAGCGAGCTCGACTCCATTCGCGCGCGGCCCGCTTTGGCCTTCCCCGAAACGATTGTCGACGTGCGCGAAGAAGACTTGCTCTCCCTCGCCCGATGGATGCGGACGCACGTCGATCGCGCAATCGCCGACGCAGCGGGCGAACTCGCCGCAGCAGTCGCAAATCTGCGGGCTCTCTCCCCCCAGGCCACTCTCGACCGCGGGTATTCAATCCTGCTCTCAGAAGGGGCCGTTGTCTCAAACGCCGCCGACGTCCGCACGGGCCAAGAGGTCGAAGCGGTCCTCGCGCGGGGCCGGCTCTCCCTTGCCGTCGCCGCCGTCGCCGAACAGGGCAGGGCCTTCGCCGAAGAGGGCCTCGCCGCCAACCAAGACAATCTCACCGCAGCCGCTCCACAAGGAGGAAAGCATGCCCAAGAAGAACGCCCTTAATGGAGAGGGCGCCGACGTCGAGCCCAAGCGCGAAGGAGGCGGGCCCCAGAGCAAAGAGAGCGACTCCCGAAGCGGAGAGAGCGGAACCCGGAGCGACGGGAACGAACCCCGGAGCGAAGCAAGCGGCCGCAGCGAAAGCCATGTCCGCGGTGACGGGCTCCTCGAGGGCATTGACGCCTTCAGCTATGAGGAAGCCAGGTCTCGGCTCGTCGAAATCGTCGTCCGCCTCGAACAGGGGTCGATCCCCCTCGAAGAGTCGCTCCGACTGTGGGAAATCGGCGAGCAGCTTGTGCGGCACTGCCAAGACTGGCTTGACGGCGCCCGCGAGCGCCTGGCCGCCGCACGCGGCGGCGCCGAGGCAGAGGGACCCGGGGGCGAATCGGGCGCAGACCAAGGCGAATCGGGTGCAGGCCAAGGCGAATCGACGGCCGGCCAGGGCGAATCCGGGGGCGGACGATCGGCGCGAAGGGCGTCGGACGTCGAAGGCGCCGAGCGCGGATCGGGCAGGGAGAAGAAATGAGCGTGCTTCTCATCGGCGAATCGCTCATCAACAAGATCACGGCGCCGGACGGCTCGACCCGCCTCACCCCCGGCGGCGCGATGCTCAACGTGGCCATCGGTCTGCGGCATCTGGGCCGCACAACCCGACTGGTGACCGACTTCGGACTGGACGCCAACGGGCGGATCCTCGCCGAGTACGCCGCCTCCAACGGCTTGGAGCTTTGGCTTCGCGCCGACGGCGAGCGGACCAATCCGACGTCGGTCAGCCACGTGAGCCTCGACGCATCGGGAAGCGCAAGCTATTCGTTCGACTTCACCTGGGACATACAAGACAAACCGTTCTCCGGCGCCTGCAAGCTCGACCTCGACCTCCTCGATCCTCAGTCCCTGGCTTTCGGCTCGGCCGCCTGCCACCTCCAGCCGGGCGCCGCAAAGGTGCGCAACTGGGTCGAAGAGCTGCGCGAGAACGTCACGGTCTTCTACGATCCGAATGTCCGCCCGGCCCTTTTGGGGGACATCCGCGAGGCGCGCGCCGTCGTCGAGAGCTTCGCCGGGTACGCCGACGTCGTGAAGTCCTCCGACGAGGACATCGCACTCGTCTACGGACCGAACGCGAGCATCGAAGAGGTCGCCGGACGATGGCTGGAATCGGGGGTTCTCCTGGCGGTCGTCACATGCGGGAGCGAAGGGGCTCTCATGTATTCAGCCGCCGGCGAAACGATTCACGTTCCCGCGAGGCAGGTCGACGTCGTCAACTCCTCAGGCGCCGGCGACGCCTTCTTCGCCGCGCTCATCGACGGGATCACGCGCATCTCTCTCAGCGGCGCCGCCAATCGCGATCGGCTGGCGGCGATCTCGCCGACGAACTTGGAGACTCTCGGCGCATACGCGGCGGCAGCCGCTTCCATATCCGTCTCCCGCCCCGGCGTCAATCCGCCCACGCGCGAGGAACTGGCTCTCGCCTACGACGCCTACAGCTTTTCGACATTCGCCGAAGCCTGAGGCGCACCCTTCGCGAGGCCTCGCCAAAACCCATCGTCGCCGCTCCGAGCGGGCCTGTGCCGCCAGCCGCTCCCGCTCGCCGTCGGCCTTTGGCATCCTCGCGTCGGCCTACGCAACGGCCGCTTCCCGGCAGTCTCGAGCGCCGCGCACATAGGGCAGATTTTCCTCCGCGGACCGCCTTGCGCACTAGATAACAAACTGATAACATCTTGAAACAGTTAGATAACAGCTATGTC
>CAJPTB010000085.1 GCA_905373325.1 uncultured Ancrocorticia sp. | reverse complement strand
AACCCGCGTTCAGGCAGGAGCTCCGAATTTCCGCCACTTCCTCGGCGTATGCCTTCCAGCTCCGCGAGAGGGCGAACACGGCCGCAGGATCGCCCTGCAGCTTGCCGACGGCATTGCTGAAGGTTCCCATAAGATCAATCCTCCCGATCCGCGCTGCCGTATACGTCTGCCGCATTCCTCTCGAATGCTTGCCTAGATGCGTCGTCGGCGGCCTCGAAACCCGCCGTCGTTTCATGCACGGCCCCCGAAGCCGGCCCGATCCAATCGGCGACTTCCACGGCGCGTTTCTTGGCGTCGCCGCGAACCTGCACCGCAGCAAACGCGAGGTCGAAGGTCCCAAGAGAATCAAAGGAGCCTCCTCTCGGACCATTGAGCCCGGCAAGCCGCTCTGAAAGACTCTCCAAATGCGCTCCCAAAACCGCCATCTCATCGGGGTCGAGCGACGTAGTGTACGGCATGGCCTTTCCTTTCATGCATTTTCAAACGAATCGGGCCAGTGAACTTATAAGGCTCGGGCAATCGCCTATTAAGCTAAAGTACTCCGCAGTTTATCGCGAGCCATGCCAAGAATCTATAGCTCAATTGGATACAAGTACCCGATTGCCGCCGCGCACCCATTCGCGCACCGCGGTGGCGCTCACCGCGAGCACTACGAAAACCGACACTCCCGTGAGTATGACGTCGGCGAGCTTCGAGAAATCGAGGAGAAGGAGATGAGAGAAAGCCGTGATGGAAGATATCGTCATGAGGCCGACCCACGCCCACCGCTGCCTGGCTGCGGTCAAAAGCCACAGCGCGAATTCGACGGCCGGCATGACCAGCTTCGAAGCGGTCACCTGAGAGTCCACCGCCACCTGAATGCCGGCAAAAATGAACCCCCACAAAGCGAGCGCCCCCGTGAAAAGAAGCGGAAGCGGCGGAATGTGGTGGCGGGCGACGCTTTTGTCCGGGCGCGGCATGTGCGGGGCGGGACCTCGTTCGGAGGCGCCGCGCATGTCGAGAACCGGCAAGTCGCCGTCGGTGTTGATCGCGTCGCCGCCGCCGTTTCGAGAGTGGTAGGCCGTGGAGAACTTGTCGATGACGGCGACGTCGATCTTCGGGTCCGCGTACCTCAGGGTGTCGATGATGAAATCGCGCTCGGCGTCGGTGTCGGCGTCGACCTTGTGCGTAATCTGCCCGGTGAAAAGCGAAAAGCCGACCGACCTGTCGTAGGTTCCCGCCGCGAGAAAGTCCACGCGCTGCCCGCCGGGAAGATGCCATCCCTCGGGCGTCGGCCAGAATCTGACATGGTGGCGCCTCGACGCGTTGCCGTCGACCTCCTTCTGGTAGGCGAAGGCCTGCTTGCGCCCAAAGAGGTAGAGGTTCGACACGGGCGCGGAGGGGTAGGGCCTCTTGATCACGGAGGAGACGACGATTCCCCACGACGAGCGCACGGTGACTTCGTCGGCGAGCGCCCATCCGGCAGCCTGCATGCCGGCATGGATGTCGTCGGCCGTTCCGTCGATCGCGAGGTTGACGGGATCGCCTAGCACACCGTCTCCCGTTCGGGTGCGTCCGATGAAGTAGTCGGGAACGTACAAAAGGGTGAGGATCTGGTGGATGCGGGGAATGGCCAGATAGGCGGTCGTCGCCCAGAAGGAGACAAGGTTGAGGACCCACAGGGAGTCGCCCGGTTTGGCGTGCACGGCCATTTCGGTTGCCAGCCATCCGATGAAAATCAGCGCGATGATTACGTACAAAGCCGCCACCGCGTCCCATACGGGGGTTCGTTTGCGGCCGCTGACCTTGCGCGGCCTTGTCCTGTATTCGGGTGGCTCTGCCGGAATCGGATAGCGGGCGTCGGCGACGTCGGCCCGCCCTGACCGGGTGAGCCCCGCTTTGTCTCCGCTCAACTCGGTCCTTTCCCGGCGGCAGCGCCTCCAGCGCCGCGTGCGTCTCCTTCGGGTTCGCGGTCCCCGACCGTCTCTCGCAAAGCCCGGGTCAGCCGGGCCCTGGCCGCGAGCTGCGAATCCTCGGGATATTCCACCGACTCCAAAGTGAGCGGGTGCGGCGGGGCGACGGCGACTTCTCCGTTGCGCGAGCGCTCTTCCAGGCGTCGCGCAGGCCATTCTTCGTCCCGTCGGCCGACGCCCACCTTGAGCAGCGCCCCCGCGAGCGTGCGGACCATCGAGTGGCAGAAGGCATCGGCCCGCGCGGTCACCTCGACGAGGCCGCCCTTGCGTTCAACTGTCAGCTCGAGGAGCTCGCGGATCGTCGTCGCCCCTTCCCGGGGTTTGCAATAGGAAATGAAATCGTGTTCGCCGGTCAGCCTGCGCGCAGCGTTCTCCATCGCCTCGACGTCGAGCGGCTCGCGAAGCCACAGAACGTCCCGGCGCCGCAGCGGATCGAAACGGGCGGGGTCGTCGCACACCCTGTAAGAATAGGTCCGGGAAAGCGCGGAAAACCTTGCGTCGAAGCCTTCGGGCGCGAAATCCACGCCGGTCACCGCGACGTCTGAGCTTCCCTTCGGCCCCGGCGACTCTCGCGCCAGCAGCGCGGAGAGTCTGCGCATGATCGCCTGGCACGGGTCGCTTGCTCGCCGCGCCGCCCGCGCAAGCTCATTTTCACTCACTTCGACGTGGGCGACCTGACCGCGCGCATGGACCCCGGCGTCGGTCCGCCCGGCGACGGTCAGAGCATGCGAGCCGCCGGTTATGAGGTTGAGTGCTTCCGTCACCGTCCCCTCGACGGTTCGCAAACCCGGCTGGACCGCCCAACCATGAAAATCAGTGCCGTCGTAGGACATGCGAAGGCGGAGCCGATGCGCTACCGTCGAATCCATGACGCCAGTGTCCCACACCTCGCATTCACATGCGCTGCCCGAGCCTTCCCGCGAGTCGAATCCGCTGACCTTGGCCGTGGACTGCGGAGGCGGCGGGATCAAGACCTCCCTCCTCGATCTCAACGGCTTCCAGGCGGCCCCTCCTCAGCGCACGGCCGTACGGTATCCTTTCTCGCCCGAGGACCTGCTCGAAATCATAGAAAGCCACGCGTCGCAGGTCGAGCGATTCGAACGGATCACCCTCGGCATGCCGGGAATGATCCGGCGCGGCGTCGTCGTCTACACTCCGCACTACATTCGCAAAGCCGGTCCCCACACGAAGCTCGACCCCGAGCTCGAGACGGCGTGGAACGGCCTGGACATGGAATCGGCCCTGCACGCGCGCTTTGCCGTTCCCGCACTCGTCCTCAACGACGCCGAAGTCGCAGCGGCCGGCGTCGTTTCGGGCGAAGGGGCGGAACTCGTCATGACCCTCGGCACGGGGCTCGGCTGCGCTTTCGTCGACGGCGGCCGCCTCGCTCCCCACCTGGAGATTTCCCACGCGCAGATGCGGTGGGGATTGACGTATGACGACGTCGTCGGCGAGGCCGAACGGATACGGCTCGGCGATTCGGCATGGTCGCGCCGCGTGCTTCGGGCGATCGACACGCTGTGGCCGGTCTTCCGGTGGGACCGCCTCTACATCGGCGGCGGCAACTCGCCGCGGATCTCCCCCGCCGCACGCTCGCGCCTGGGAGAAAACGTCCTGTTCATCCCGAACGCCGCGGGAATGAACGGAGGCGTGCGAGCCTGGGCTCTGGCCAAGCCGCACATGTAGGGGCTCCGCGTTTGCTTGAAATCCGGGAATATCACGCTTTTGACCAGATTGAAAAACCACTCTATAAAGTCTCTAGAATCCGGCTTTGTAAAATACTAGACTCAGTCTCGACACACTATTCAACGGATCTGATTTCCAGGAGAAGCGATGAGTCAGTTCAAAATCGACAGGGGCGAAATGGACAATCTAAGCAAAGCCCTGGATTGTCTGTGCGACGATTACGATGACGTCGATATTCCCAAACGGCCGCCATGGCCTTTCGGAAACCCGACGACTGCAGTAGCCTATGAAGCATTCACGAAAGACGCCTCTGAAAGAACCGAGGCGTTAAGCGAATGGTGCGATGACACTTCCGACGCCGTGTCGGACACATCGAAGATGGCCGAGGCGACCGACGACGAGTGGGCAAGGGAGTTTACGTTCGAAGCGGAGAAGTTCCAGTAGTGCGGGAAACCCGCTGTATCGGAGAGAACAAAGTTGCTGATCTTAGCGAGGTATTGCCATGGGCGAGTTTGAAGACTGCATCGGAGAAGTTCCCGGGCGGTCCTCTTCCCTCTTCGCGCTTTACACAGATCTGTCGAAGATGGAAACGAAGTTGGAATTGACTGGCGTGCATTTGCGGCATTTGCCCTCCAAAGCCGACTCTTGGAGAGGGGCCGCTGCCAATGCGTTCGAGGTCGCCTTGAAGAATGAAGTCAAACAGGCGCAACGCCTTGAAAGCGGTGCGGACAAAGCAGCCGATGCCATTCTTAAATATGCGCATGCCATGCAGAGCACCGAGAAGGAGATATCCTCAGCGCGGGCACAGATGCGGGCTTTGGACAGGCAAGTGGATGCGGTTGCCGACGACGAACGCGAGAAGAAGGTAGACGAGCTCACTCCGCGTGCTCAGTCCATCGCCAGGGGCGCAAAGCAGGCCATCAACGATCTGCACAGGGCCGGAGAAGTGTGCGCTGCCGAGCTGCGGGCGGCCCTGCATTTGGAAGCGGTTGAGCCCAACAAGGAAGGCAATAACAAAGGCGAACTGCATGTGCTTGATCGGAGAGACGTCGATCGGGTGAATGCGGAGCTTGAGCAGATGGACTTTCGTTCGGTCTCTCAGGGTGAAATCGGAGATTGTATCTGCTGGCAACCCTTATGGCGATGATGCGCACGCCCGAAGGGCGAAGACTCCTCCGCAACGCGATTGAACCGCATTACGACAAGCATGGGCGTCAGGACGGTTTCCTTGTGACCGTTTATGAGGACCCGGAGAATCCTGGACGTAAACGCACGGTATTTGTCGACAGAATCTATAGAAGAGGGGCAAACGGAGAAAGGCCGGGCCTCGTTTCGGTTCTGGAGTCCGCTTACGGCCAGATGTATCCCGGTGGAACCAGAGGCGACAGTTTCTTCGGCGCCACTGGGATCTCTTCGGGCCTGTCGTCGGCCGTAATGGAGGAAATGACTGGAAAGGACTCGACCGTTTACAGGAGAAAATTTTACGAAGCCGCATCCGGCGACGCCTATAGTGACGAAGAAGGTGAAAACATCCGGCAAGCCATCAAGAATCACAAACCCGTCACGGCGAGCTCGTACCCAATAGGAGGAAAAGATTATCCCGAAATCACGATAAACGGGCACAAGGAGAAAGTAGAGATACCTCAAGGACATGCATACGTTGTGGTGTCTGCCGACGCGACGGGAGTCACCGTCCGCAACCCCTGGGGGCATAGCCAAGATTCACACGATAATTCCCGCCCCGACATGGCCGAGTTCAAGCTGACGTGGAAACAGTTTTCGCGCGACTTCAGAAGTGTGAGCATAGGAGGGGGCTATCCGAGATGAGCACGCGAATCGTCGAGCTTTCTCCAGTCTCCGTTTTCCGTCCCGGAACGGATGCATATCCGGCGTACACGGTTTCAAACGTCCGCGTCGTCGACGGGATGATGATGGCGACAGTGCGGGGAGGTTATCCAGTAGACAGTCCGAATGCAACGGACCGCCCCGCGGAATTGTCGGTATGCTCCGACCTTCAGGCTGGGGAGGCTCTCACGCACCCGGGCGTCGGGACTTTCACGCTGCTTTATGTCAATCCCATAGTCATTCCATTTGAGTCCGGAAGCGGGCCAATCGCCACCCTCGAATTCGCGCCTGCACCCGGATTCGACACCTACTGGGACCAAGAGAAGGAAAGACAATGAGTCAAAGAAAGAGAGTCCTTTTAGTTTTCGTCATTGCCGTGACGCTACTGGCGTCAATAATCGGTGCGCGTCTGATCTACCTCTCGGGTTTCGTTACATATGAGCACCGACTCCGGAACGCCCATGTCTTCACCAAGAAACACAGTCCGCTTTCATGCAAAGGCGTAACCCATAGAGCCGCCGAAAGCCATGATGGCCTGTTTTATGTTGATTCGGAACGGAAAATAGTTCTCAACCTTGCAAAGATACGCATTGAACGCTGGCAAAAGCGAGCGGCGATCGTCGGCTCGAACATGACGCTTCCCTTCGACGAAAACGACTCAGCGGCAGCCGACCTCGCTCCGGGAGAATCCTTCACCTATGAGGGCGTTGGCACAATCACCCTTCTCAACGTCGAAATCGACTGGGTTGGCCTGGCACTGAGCGGCGAAGGCGAGAACATAGCCACCTACTGTTTCGAACCCGCTCCAGGATTCAAGGTGTCCGACGAGTATAAGAGCCGTTACGAGAAAGAACATCCGAATGAACCGCTTCCGTGGCCGTCTCCCACGGAGGAGCAGTAGACGCCTTTTCCGGGCGCAGTCAGATGCGAGGAGCGGTTGAGACACGGCGGGCACACCGCGTCTGAACAGCTGGCTTGCGGCTGAAATGACGATGTAGGCAGCGGAAGCGGAAAAGGGCAAGCGAAACAAGGAAGGCAGCCGCCGAAACAGAGCCGCTAGCAGCAGCCCGTCGTCACGCCGTCCTCTGCGGCCGCGCTGCGCGCTCGCCAGAACTCGCGGGCAGACATCGGCTCGCAGTCCGGGTGCTCGCGCCGATGCCGTGCGACGTACTTCTCGTACGCCGACTCCCCCGTCAGATCACGCCAGAACGAGTGGAAAGCGGCAAACCCGCGCCGCAGCCAGGAAAGCACGCCGCGCAGGCGGCGCGGCCGTCGTGCGCCGCGCAGGCCTTTTGCGCGCCGCAGCCCGTTCGCGCCGCCTTTCGCCGCCTCACTCATCTGTTGCCCCCTCACTGGCATCCAGCCGCCTCACTCATCTTTCGCCTCCTTACTTCGGTCCTTGCTTCCGTCCCCGCTTCGGTCCTCGTTTCCGTCCTTCTTCATGCCGGGAATGAGGTTCGGATCGCCGACCATCGCGTACTCCTTGACCAGCTTCTTGTCGAGCGGCGTGGCGAACATCGCCGTCGGGGCGAAGAAATTCGACTCGACGTAGGGATCCTCCGACGTCGTCGTGTCGCCCATTCGAATCGTCTTGATCACGCGCAGCGCGGCGCAGACCACGACGAACGTGACGGCGACGAGGAAGACGATTGAAAGGGTCCCTTGAATAAAGGTGTTGCGGATGACGGCTTCCGTCTCCGAGATCTTCTTCGGATCGCTCAATCCCGGGAGGGCCTTGCGCGCGTCGCGCCATTGCTGCCAGTAGCCGACTTTTGGATCGGTGGAGAATATCTTCTCCCACGACGCAGTGAAAGTCACGGCGGTGTCGAAGGCAAAGGGTATGAGCGGTATCCACACGTATTTCGTATACCCTTTTCGCACAACCATCACGGTCACCAGCAGCAGGGCCACAGCCGCTATCAATTGAT
>CAJPTB010000084.1 GCA_905373325.1 uncultured Ancrocorticia sp. | reverse complement strand
ACGTGGCTGACCAGGCCGACTGCCCGCCCGTCCCTTGCAAGGCCCGTGAGCGTCGACATCACGAGCCCGAGGGTGTCCTCGTCAAGGGAGCCGAATCCCTCGTCGATGAGCAGGGTTTCGATTGCTATTCCGCCATTTTCGGCGCGGACGACGTCGGCGAGGGCGAGCGCGAGGGCAAGCGAGACGTAGAAAGTCTCGCCTCCTGAAAGGCTGCGGGGAGACCGTCTGGCGGCGCCGTCGGTCTCCCCGTCGCGGTCGATGACCGTCACGGAGAGACCGGTTTTGATCTCGCGCGAGCCGCGTTCCTTTTCGTCGCTGCGGGCGAGTTGGTACCTGCCGAGGGAAATGTCGGCGAGCCGCTCGTTGGCGCGGTCGAGGATCTGCTCGAACCTGTGGCGCACGACGAAGGTCGCGAGCGGAATCTTCGTGATCGAATCGCTTCCGGCGTTGGCGAGATTGGCCAAGCGCACGACGGGACCCGCCGAGCTCTGCAGCCGGGCCCACGCCTTTTCCCTTTCGGAGACGACGTCGAGCTGGGCCTGCGCTCCGAGGCTGCGCGCGTTCGCCACCGCGGCCCTCCTTTGGGCGGCTCTGGAGATTTCGGCGGCCTCCTCGGCGAGGCGGGCGGTTCCTTCGACGTCGGGCGCCTCTTCTCCCGTCAGCTCGGCGATTTCAGGCGCGGCGAGGTCACGGGCGACATCGTGGGAGGCCTGCCGATGCTCGGCCACTCGGGCTTTCGCGGCGTCGACGGCCTCACGCGGCATGAACGCCTTGCGCGCAGCTGTAGCATCCGCGAATCCCGCCTCCGACAAGGCTGCGGACAATTCCGCCTCCCGTGCGTCGAGCTGCCCTCGTGCGCCGAGCAGTTCCCGCACGGCCTCGACCAGGCGACGCTGCGAGTTCCCCCGCTCGACATGTGCTTTCAGCCTCTCGGATATCGTTTCGTAGCCCGCCAGTTCGGGGCCGATTCTGGCCTGCGCCCGTTCGACGGCAGCGTCGAGGCCGGCGATTTTGGCTTCGGCGGCCGCCTGTTCGCGTTGGGCGGCGGAAAGGGACGATCCTGCGGCCTCGAAGCGCTCTCGCAGGCCTTTCAGCTCGCCCCTGCTTGCCCCGGCTTTGCGTTGCGCGCGACGGGCCGACGCGAGCTCGGAGCCGGTCCGTTTGAGCGCCGAGGCGACGGACTCTCGCGTGAGGCCCTTCAGATCCGCTTCGGCGGCCGCGATCTCGGCCTGGGCCCGCACGGCGCGTTTTTCCGCCTCGGCGAGCAGCCCCCGGGCTGCTGCTGCCGCCTTTTCCGCCTCCTCGACGTCTTCCCGAGTCGCTTTGACGCTCGAAGGCGGCGCGGGAGCGGGATGCTCGGTCGAACCGCAGACCGGGCAGGCCTCGCCCTTGGAAAGCCCGCCCGCGATGATCGCCGACATCGAAGCCGTCCACGCGAGCGTCTGTTCGTCGCGCAGCAGACGGGCCTCCTCGAACGCTGCGGCGGTCTGCGCGACGGCCGCATTCGCCTTCTCCGACGCGGAGCGCGCACGGTCCAGATCGGCGAAGCGCGCCGCAGCCTTTGTGAGCGACTCGGCTTCCAATTCCAGGCTCTCGATGCGCGAAGCCTCCGCCTCTTCGGCGGCCAGCCTTTCCTCGACCTGAAGGATCGTCTGCGGCAGCGCGGCGGACTGCGCCCGTGCGGCCCCGACTTTCTCCTGTGCGCGCCGGAGGGCCTCGTGCGCAGCGGTCCGTTCCCGTCGCGAGGATGCGAGGTCCTTTTCCACGGCGGCCAGCTCTGTGAGACGGCCGGTGAGGGAGGTCATGGCCTCAAGGAGCTCGGTCTGCGACTCCAGGGTCGCCGCGTCGACGTCGTGCGGCGAACGATCCGAGGCGTCGAGGAGCGCAAAGCGCCGTTCGGCCTGGCCGAGCTCGGCCTTCGCCCTGTCGAGGGCCGCCAGGAAAGGGGCGACGCCGGCGGCGAGGGCGTGGGCTGCGAGAGATTCGTCGAGCCCGTCGATCTCGGATTCTTCCGCGCGCAAGCGGTCACGGCAGGCCAGAAGCCGCGAGCGTTTCTGAAGGCGGGAGGCGAGCTCGGCCGCCTCCTGCGCCGCAACGGCTCGCTCGCGGGCTCGCTTCGACGCGAGCGCGGATGCTTCTTCCGCTGACTCGCTTTCTTCTTTGGCTCGGAGCACGGCGGCTGCGGCGAGCGCCGCCGTCCGGACCGCGTCTGCCGGATCCCCGGCGGCGTTCACGGATTCCGTCAGCTCGGCCTTTGCCTCGCCTTCGAGACTGAGAGCCGTTGCCAAGCCTTCGACGGACGACGCCCATTCCCCGCGGGCCGAATCGACTTTTGACTGCGCCGCCGAGGCCCTTTCCTTGAGCAGTTCGGCGACCCGCCTATAGGCGGACGTGTCGAAGACCTGCTCCAGCAAAGCGGTGCGCTTGGTCGAATCCAATGTGAGGAAGTCGGCGAACTTCCCTTGGGGGAGCACGATCGTTTGAAGGAACTGTTCGCGGCTGAGTCCCACGAGGCGCGCAATTTCAGCGCCGGTTCCCGCGGGCTTGGCCTCCAGAATCTCGCCCGCGTCGAACTGCTGAGCCTCCACCGCGCTTTCGGAGAGCCGCCACAGCTTGGCTGACGCGTTCGTCGGATTTTTGTTTCCGGCCTTGGTCCACTGGGGTGTGCGGCGGACGCGGAAGGTTCCCGCCTCGACGGAAAAGACGAGATCGACATAAGACTCGCGAGAAGGGCTGGAGTGCGTCGAGCGCATCCTGGCGTCCGTCGAATCCTTCCCTCCGGCGACGCCGCCGTAGAGCGCCCAGACGACGGCGTCGATGATCGTCGACTTTCCCGAGCCCGTGGGCCCCTCCAGCAAGAACAGCCCTCCCGCTGTGAGGGCGTCGAAGTCGATGGAAAAGGCGCCCGCAAAGGGGCCGATGCCCGAGACGGCCAGTCGCCTAAGCCTCATCGCCGCTCTCCTTTCATGGGAGCTTGCCTTTCACGCCGTTCATGGTTCGCATTTCATCGCCGTTTCCCTTCCAGACGCGCGGCTTCCCACGTCTGCGCGAGGATAGCGCGTTCCTCGTCGGTCAGGTCCCGGTTGCCCGAGGCGGCCATAAAGGAAGAAAGGATGTCGAGGGGCGCCATCGCGGCGATGGAATCGGCCCGCTCCTGCGAGCGAAGGCCGCCCTCGGGCGTGTGGCGGAGCTCGAGGACGTTGTCAAAGGCTCCGTAGATCCGGGCGGCCATATTCGCCGGCCTGCTCGGATCCGTGACGACGATTCGGAAGAAGGCGTCGGCCGGCTCGCGCGGGGCTTGGGCCAAAAGATCCTCGAAGCGGCCGGCCAATGTGCGGACCTCGCGCCACACAGGGGCGGGAACGGTCTCGGTTTCGACCCGATTGCCGTCGATGTGGAGAAGGACCGAGCTCTTGGGCGCGGTTTCGGAAAAAGAGAACGCCACGGGCGATCCGGAGTAGCGCATAGGAGGGTCGCCCGGCCTTCCCACCCGCTGCGGCGAGTGCAGATGGCCGAGCGCCACGTAGGAAAGCGGGCCCGGACCGTCCTCGCCGAGCCTGAAAAGCCCCGACGGGGCGCTGTCGACTCCGCCGACGGAAATGTCCCGCTCGGAGTCGGCCGGTTTTCCGCCCGAGATGAACGCGTGGGCCATGACGATGAACGCCCCGGCGTCCTGCGGGCGCGAGCGGATGTCGGCTGAGACGAGCTTGAGAGCCGCGGCGAGGACGGCTTCGTGAGACCGCCCGAGAGGCTCGGCGCCGCCGTCGCCCGACGTCGGACCGGAAGGCGCCAATCGCCGTCGTTCGACATCGGGGTCGAGATAGGGAATGGGGTAGACGAAAACCCGGTTGCCGTCCCTTCCGGCGATTTCGACGGGGCTCCCGCATCGGCGGGCGTCTGTGCGAATGTGGACGTTCGGGCGCATGAGCGAGGATCCGAATCCCAAACGCTGAGGCGAATCGTGGTTTCCGGACGTGAGGACGACCGTCGTCAGCTCGGCGAGCTCGGCCAGCGTGCGGTCGAAGAGCTCGACTGCCGACGTCGGCGGCACGGCGCGATCGTAAACGTCGCCCGAAATGAGGACGGCGTCGATCCGGCGCTCTTTGACCAGGTCGACGACGTGGCGGCTCCACATCTCGAAGGCGGGCGAGAGGTCCGCCCGGTGGAAGCTGCGGCCTAGATGCCAATCAGACGTGTGCAGAACGAGCATGGAGTCAACCTATCGGGGGCCTCCGACGCTTTTTCGGGCGAGCTCTTCGAGCTGTCTGGACCGCCGGAGCGCGGACGGCACGCTTCGGCGCGTCAAGGGGCGGTGGGAGGGCGTTCAAGGGAGTGAACGGACTTTCAAGCCTCGGAGTTGCCCTGGGCGTTGACCGGCGGGAGCGCGCTCCAAGGGAAGGCTATCCAGCGGTCCGTCCGCTTCCAGACGTATTCGCATTTGAGGACGGTTCGGGGCTTCTCATAGAGGACGGCCGTCCTGATCTCAGAGGCATACTGCTCGCAGATCTCGTGGACGAATTTGAGCGTTCGCCCCGAATCGGCGACGTCGTCGACGATGAGCACCTTTTTCCCCGTCATTCCGTGGTTGTCGGGAACGGGATCGACCAGTCGGGGATCGAGGAGCGTCGTTCCTATTCCCGTGTAGAACTCGACGTTGAGCACGAGCAGGCTCTTGATGTCCAGGGCGTATCCGATGGAGCCCGCAGGAAGGAGGCCGCCCCTGGCAACGCACACGATGATGTCCGGGCGAAAACCCGAATCCCACACGGAGCCGGCCAGGTCGCGGCAGGCTGCCCCGAAATCATCCCAGGTGAGTATTTCGCGCTCGTCGGTCATGCGTCAATTATGCCCGCTTTGGCTCCGTCCGGCTGGGGCGTAGGGGCTCGGCGCGCCTTCGCCCACGGCGTCCTCGTCGCGAATGGACCCCAGTATCTCAAGAACTTCGGGGTGGAGCGCGCCGTTGGTGGCGAGGGCGCAGCCTCCCCACGGGCCGGGTTCGCCGTGCAGCGACGTGAAGGAGCCGCCGGCCTCGGTCACGATGGGAACGAGGGCCGCCATGTCGAACAGCTCCAGCTCCGGCTCGCACGCCAGGTCGACGGCGCCCTCGGCGACAAGCATGAAGCTCCAGAAGTCCCCGTAGGCTCGCGAGCGCCACACGCGCTGGGCGAGTCGGAGAAACGCGCGAAGCTGGCCGCGGTCCGCCCAGCCTTTGAGCGAGGAGTAAGACATCGAGGCTTCCGCCAAATCGGAGACTTCCGAGACGCGGAGCCGACGTGCGCCCACCCAGCTCTTGCCCGTGAACGCGCCGACGCCCTTGGCAGCCCACCACCTTCTGCCGAGCGAGGGCGCCGAAACGATGCCCACGACGATCTCGCCTTCTTCTTCCAGCGCCAAAAGCGTTCCCCACACGGGGACCCCGCGGACGAAGTTCTTCGTTCCGTCGATGGGGTCGATGATCCAACGCCTGGCCGAACGCAGGAGAATTCCGCCGTGCTCCTCGCCGTAGATGGCGTCTCGCGAGCGCGAGCGGCCGAGCATGGCCCGGATGATTCGCTCCGCCTCCCTGTCGACGTCATTCGCGGGGGAAAGGCCCTCCTCCGTCCGGGCGGAGAAGTCCTCGGCCTGAAAGCGGCGAAGCGTCACGGAGTCTACGCGGTCGATGATCGAGCTCGCGAAGGCGAGGTCGTCGTTGACGCGGGTGAGGGACATTCTCAGCTCCAATCCTCGGTGCAGGCGGCCAAGAGCCGGCGGAAAGAGGCCGTTCGGGCAATGAGCCTCAGATCCGTATGCTCGGACAGCGCGCATTCCGGGGAATCCCATCCGTGCTCGCAACCGCGTGGGCAGTTCTCGGCGATCGCGGCGAGGTCGGTGAATCCCCTGAGAACATCCTGCGGCGAGACGTGGGCCAAACCGAAGCTGCGCACTCCCGGCGTGTCGATGATCCTCCCTCCGCCGGGCAGGGCGAGCGAGACGGCCGACGTCGACGTGTGCCGCCCTTTTCCGGTGACCGCGTTCACCTCTCCCGTCGCCCGATCGGCGTCCGGCACCAAAGCGTTGATGAGGGTCGATTTTCCGACTCCCGAATGGCCGACCAGCACCGTTTCGACGCCTGCGAGCGCCTTTCGAAGGGCCTCCAGCCCGCTGGCCTCGGCGTCGCCCTCCTCGAGTCTGCGAGCCTCCAAGTCCTTGCGGGACCCCAGGTCGACGACGACGGCGCGCAGGCCCAGCGCCCCGTAAGAATCGAGGAGCCGGTCCGGGGAGGCGAGGTCGGCCTTGGTCAGCACGAGCAGCGGCTCCATCCCGGCGTCGTAGGCGGCGACGAGGCAGCGGTCGATCATCCCGGTTTTCGGCGGCGGGTCGGCCAGGGCCGTGACGATCGCGAGCTGCTGGGCGTTGGCGACGATGCAGCGCTCGCGGCCGTTTCCCTCCTCGGTGCTGCGCAGAAGCCGGGAGGTGCGGTCTTCGACCGAGACGATGCGGGCCAGGGTGTCTTTTTTCCCCGAAACGTCGCCCGTCACCCGCACTCGATCGCCGACGACGACGGAGCCGCGGCCCAGCTCGCGCGCCTTGACCGCGGTGACGGCGAGGCCCTCGGCGAGCGCGAGGCGATAGCGGCCGCGATCGACGCCCACAACCTCCGCTGTGCTGGCCGACGAATAGTCGGGGCGGATCTTGGTGCGGGGCCGCGACCCCTTGCCGGGGCGGACTCTCACGCGAGGGTCGTCGGTGCCGATGTCCCGCCTCATGCCTTGAGCCCGGCGTGTCCGAAGATGTCGCCGAGCGGGGCGGGTGCGACGTTCTCGGCGCCCGCCGCGAGGTCTTCCCACATGTCGACGAATTGGGGGAATGTTTTGGCGGTCGTCTCGATGTTCGCAACTCTCAGGCCGGGAATGCGCAGCCCGAGGATCGCCCCGAAGGTGGCCATGCGATGGTCGGCGTAGGTTTCGATTGTCGCGGGCCTCGGCGGGCCCGGCTCGATGAGAAGGTCGTCGCCTTCAATTTGCGCCGTCGCGCCGACCTTCGTCAATTCTGCGACGAGGGCCGCCAGACGGTCGGTTTCGTGGCCCCTGAGCTGGCCGATGTTGCGCAGAGCAGACGGGCCGTCGGCGAAGGCTGCGACCGCGGCGACCGTGGGCACAAGCTCGCCGACGTCGTGCATGTCCGCGTCAATGGGGCCGATCGTGGCCGGTCCGCGCAAGGCGAGCCTGCCGTCGGCTGCGCGGGTGCGCGCTCCCATGGCTTCAAAAAGCTCGCGATAGGCCGACCCAGGCTGCCTCGAATCGGGCCAGTCGAGGATTGTCTCGCCTCCCGTCGCCATCGCGGCGGCGAGGAAAGGCCCCGCATTCGACAGGTCCGGTTCCACCGTGACGTCACCGATCCTCGGGATTCCGGGCTCGACCGTCCATCGCGTGGGCGAACCGGGGGGATCGGCGGGTTCGGCGC
>CAJPTB010000083.1 GCA_905373325.1 uncultured Ancrocorticia sp. | reverse complement strand
ACGAGCTCGCCGCGCGAGGTGTACGAGTCCGCCAAGCGGCCCAGTTCGTCGCCCGCTCGGGTGTGGGCCCTGAAGATCGCGCCCGTTGAGACGGCTGGGACCCCGAAGCGCTCTGTGAGGGCCCGCGCCTGCGTTCCCTTGCCTGAGCCTGGGGGGCCGACGAGGACGAAGCGTATGGACATTGGGACACTCCCTTGCGTTGCTTTAGTTGCGTTCTTTGTTGTCCTTTGCGAACTGTCGCGTTCCATCGGCGGCACCCCCGGCGAACGTCAACGGAGGAAGCCTTCGTAATGGCGCTGCTGAAGCTGGGCGTTGATGTCCTTGACCGTCTGCAAGCCGACGCCGACGAGAATCATGATCGACGTTCCGCCGAACGTCCCCTGGAATATGCCCATCTCGGAGAACATGACGGACGGGATGAGGGCGACGACCGTCAGATAGATGGCGCCCACCCAGGTGATGCGCTTCGAAACGTAACTGAGGTACTCCGCGGTGGGTCGGCCGGCGCGCACGCCCGGGATGAAGCCGCCGTAGCGCTTCATGTTGTCTGCGACCTCCTCGGTGTCGAAGGTGATCGACGTGTAGAAGAAGGTGAAACCGAAGATGAGCAGAGCGTACAGGCCGTAGTACCAGACGCCTTGCCTGGTCAGATTGGAGTGGATGAATTGGACCCAGTCGGAGTTCTGATTGCCGAAGGAGGCGATCATCTGCGGAAGCATGAGCAGCGAGGACGCGAAGATGACCGGGATGACGTTGGCCATGTTGATCTTGATGGGCAGGTACGTGGTGGAGCCGCCGATCATGCGCCGCCCGACGACGCGCTTGGCGTACTGCACCGGGATGCGCCGCTGGCATTGCTCGACGAAGACGACCACCGCTGTGATGGCCAGGAAGACAGCGAGGACGACGATCGCTCCCTTCCATCCCGCGTTGGAGCGGACGACGTTGAGGAGCATTCCGGGGAAGTTGGCGCAAATGCCTGTGAAAATGAGGATCGACATGCCGTTGCCGACGCCGCGCTCCGTAATGAGCTCGGCGAGCCACATGATGAGTCCGGTTCCCGCCGTCATGGCGAGGATGGCCATGGTGATCTTGACGGGGTTCGCCCCCGGAATGGGCTGATGCCTGCAGCCCTGGAAGAGCGTCGTGTTGGCCAGAGAGACGTACACCGCCGATTGGAGGACCCCCAGGCCGATCGTCAGATAGCGGGTGTACTCGGTGAGTTTGGCCGTTCCCGACTGTCCCTCTTTGTGAAGCTGCTCGAACCTCGGGATGACGACGCGCAGAAGCTGGATGATGATCGACGCCGTGATGTAGGGCATGATGCCGAGCGCGAAAACGGACAGCTGGAGCATCGCCCCGCCCGAAAACATGTTGAGGAGATTGAGGAAATCGCCCTCGCCCTGTTGAGCGGCGCACTGGCGCACGTTGCGTATCGAAACGAACGGCGCAGGAACGAAAGTGCCCAATCTGTAGATCACCATGATGGCGACAGTGAAGAGCAGCTTGCGGCGAAGGTCTGGGGTGCGGAACGCGGCCGCGAACGCCTTGAGCAAAATTCCTCCAGATTGCGGTAAGACCGCGGGTGTGTTGCGGACTGTGCCCGCGTCGATGGGTTCGGGAGAGACCCGACCACGGGGATGGCAGATGGCGGCCCCGCACCGCTCTCATTACTATACCCGGCGCCAGCCGATCGCGACTACATCCGAAGCGCGACCCGCCGCGAGGAATGCAACACGGGAATGCCCCCGCTAGGCGCGGGGGCATTCCCGTTTGTTCAGCGAGCGGCGATGCTTCCGCCGGCCGCTTCGATCTTTTCTTTTGCAGATCCCGACCAGGCGTCGACTCGGACGTCGAGCTTGACGGCCAAGTCGCCGGTCCCCAGGACTTTGACGAGATGCTTGTCGCGAACCGCGCCCTTGGCGACGAGGTCCTCGACGGTCACCTTGCCGCCCTCGGGGAAAAGCTCGCTCAGAGCGCCGACGTTGACCACCTGGTACTCGACGCGGAACGGATTCTTGAATCCGCGCAGCTTCGGAAGCCTCATGTGGATCGGCATTTGGCCGCCCTCAAAACGAGCGGGGACCTGGTAGCGAGCCTTCGTTCCCTTGGTTCCGCGGCCTGCGGTCTTGCCCTTCGACCCCTCGCCGCGTCCCACGCGGGTCTTGGCCTTATTCGATCCGGGAGCGGGGCGAAGGTGGTGGATCTTCAGGACGCCCTCAGGGGCGGCGACTTTCTTCGATGCCTTTTTGGTGGCCATCAGTCGACCTCCTCCACTTTGACGAGATGGGCAACGGTGCGGATGGCGCCGAGAACCTCGGGGCGGTCCTCGCGAACCACGGACTGGCCGATCCGGCGCAGACCGAGCGTGCGCAGGGTGTCCTTCTGGTTCTGCCTGCCGCCGATGGCGGATTTGACCTGTGTGATCTTCAGCTGTGCCATCACGCACCAACTCCTGCGGCGGCGGCCTCGTTCTCAGCCTTGACGGCCTCGGCCTCCTTCTCCGACCGCGCCTTGGCCTCCGCCTCGGCGCGGGCTCGCAACATCGACTCCGGGGCGACGCGCTCCAAGGGAAGGCCTCGGCGCGCCGCGACGGACTCGGGCTGCTCGAGGCCCTTGAGGGCCGCGACCGCCGCGTGGACGATGTTGATCGCGTTGGACGATCCGAGCGACTTGCTTAGAACGTCGTGAATGCCTGCGCACTCCATGAGCGCGCGGACCGGGCCGCCCGCGATGACGCCCGTTCCGGGGGAAGCCGGGCGCAAAAGCACGATGCCTGCGGCGTCCTCGCCCTGGACCAGGTGCGGAATGGTCGAGCCGATCCGGGGAACCTTGAAGAAGTTCTTCTTGGCTTCCTCTGTGCCCTTGGCGATGGCCGAGGGCACTTCCTTCGCCTTTCCGTAGCCCACGCCGACGGTGCCGTTTCCGTCACCGACGATGACGAGGGCCGTGAAGGACATGCGGCGTCCGCCCTTGACCGTCTTGGCCACGCGGTTGATCGTCACAACGCGCTCGATGTACGCGTTCTTCTCTTCTGACCGGCGATCCCGACGCTCGCCGCGACGCTCGCCGCGGCGCCCGCGGCGCTCGCCGTTGTTGTTCTCGTCGGGGTTAGCGCCCCGACCACGCTGCTGTGCAGCCATCAGTACACCTCTTTCGCCAGTCTCACAGGGTCAGCCCGGCCGCGCGGGCGCCTTCGGCCACAGCGGCGACGCGGCCGTGGTACTTGTTGCCTCCGCGGTCAAAGACCACGGAGCTGACTCCGGCTTCCAGGGCGCGCTTGGCGACGAGTTCGCCGACCTTGCGCGCTTTGTCCACCTTCTTGCCGTCGTCGCCGCGCAGCTCGGCTTCGTACGTCGAAGCTGCGGCCAGAGTGCGGCCGACGGAGTCGTCGACGACCTGGGCAAGCATGTGGCGATTCGACCGGCTGACCACGAGACGCGGACGCGAGGGCGTGCCCACGACCTTCTTGCGGACGCGGAAGTGGCGGCGCTTGCGAGCGAGGAACTTCCCCTTGCCTTTGACGGTGACAGCCATCACTTACCAGCCTTTCCGGCCTTGCGGCGCACGTTCTCATCGGCGTAGCGCACGCCCTTGCCCTTGTAAGGCTCGGGCTTGCGCAGCTTGCGGATGTTGGCCGCGACCTCGCCGACCTGCTGCTTGTTGATTCCGTTCACGGAGAACTTCGTCGGAGACTCGACAACGAAGGTGATTCCCTCGGGCGCCGAAACGACGATCGTGTGCGAGTAGCCGAGCGAGAACTCAAGGTTCGACCCCTTGGCCACCACACGGTATCCGGTTCCGACGATCTCCATGGCCTTCGAGTAGCCCTGGGTCACGCCGACCACCATGTTGTCGATGAGCGTGCGGGTCAGGCCGTGGAGCGAGCGCGACTTGCGCTCGTCGTCAGGCCTCGTGACCGAAATGAGGCCGTCGTCGAAAGAGACCGCGATGGGCTCGGCGACCGTGTGCTCGAGCGTGCCCTTCGGCCCCTTGACCGTGACTTGGCGGCCGTCGATTGTCACCTCGACGCCGGAAGGGACCTGGACGGGCTGCTTGCCAATGCGCGACATTTTTCCTCCCGTCACCAGACGTAGGCGAGGACTTCCCCGCCGACGCCCTTGTCCTTGGCCTCGCGGTCCGTCAGCAGGCCGGAGGACGTCGAAAGAATCGCGACGCCGAGGCCACCGAGAACCTTGGGCAGATTGGTGGACTTCGCGTAAACGCGCAGGCCCGGCTTCGAAATGCGCCTAAGGCCGGCGAGCGCGCGCTCACGGTTCGATCCGTACTTCAGATTGAGGGTGAGCGTCTTGCCCACCTTCGCCTCCTCGACGCCGAATCCGGCGATGTAGCCTTCCCGCTCGAGGATCTCGGCGATATGCGCCTTGAGCTTCGAGTAAGGCATCGACACCGACTCGTGAAACGCCGAGTTGGCGTTGCGCAGACGCGTCAGCATGTCTGCGATTGGGTCAGTCATTGACATTGGGCGTGTGCCCTTCCCCGTCGCGGTTTCCCTTGCGGACCTGCGACGTAGTGCTTACCAGCTGGACTTCTTGATACCCGGGAGTTCGCCGCGCAGGGCGAGCTCGCGAAGGCAAACCCGGCACAGGCCGAACTTGCGGTACACGGCCTTCGGACGGCCGCATCGGTTGCACCGGGTGTAGGCGCGAACGCCGAACTTCGGCTTCCGGGCTTGCTTTTGCTTGAGCGCAGTCTTCGCCATGCGTCAGGCCTCCTTAAAGGGAAAACCGAGAAGGCGCAGAAGGGAGCGGCCTTCGTCGTTGGTCTTGGCCGTCGTGACGACGGTGATGTCCATGCCGCGAACCCGGTCGATCTTGTCCATGTCGATCTCGTGGAACACGGTCTGTTCGGTCAGGCCGAAGGTGTAGTTGCCGTGGCCGTCGAACTGCTTGGGAGAAAGCCCCCGGAAGTCGCGAATGCGCGGAAGGGCGGTCGACAGCAGACGGTCGAGGAACTCCCACATGCGATCGCCGCGCAGGGTCACGAAGCAGCCGATCGCCTGGCCTTCGCGCAGCTTGAACTGGGCGATGGACTTCTTGGCCTTGGTGATCTGCGGCTTTTGACCGGTGATGATCGCCATGTCGGCGACGGCCCCCTCGAGGACCTTGGAATCGCGCGCCGCCTCGCCGACGCCCATGTTCACCACGATCTTTTCGAGCTTGGGAACCTGGTGCGGGTTGGAGTACTTGAACTCCGAGGTCAGAGACGGAACGATGTCTTTGAGGTACTTCGCCTTCAGGCGCGGTGCGTCGCTCACAGCTCAATCTCCTTACCGCCGCGGCGGCCGATGCGCTCGCGCATGATCTTCGTGTCGGGGCCGACGAGGGCGACCTTGGAAATGTGAATGGGGGCCTCAACGGTTTCGATGCCGCCTGCGGAGCCTCCCCGCTGGTTCTGACTCGCCTTGACGTGCTTCTTGACGCGGTTGATTCCCTCGACGATGACGCGGTCTCCGAGGACCGACAGGACGACGCCCTGCTTGCCCCGGTCGCCCGGCTCGATTGGATCCAGGCCGAGCTCCGCCCGGCGCGCGTTGCGCTCTTCGATCTTCTTCGAGTTCGAGGTCCGCCCGGCGATCACCTGGACGAGATCGCCTTTCTTGATCTTGGCCATCAGATCACCTCCGGTGCCAACGAAACGATTCGCATGAACTTCTTTTCGCGCAACTCGCGGCCGACGGGGCCAAAGATGCGCGTGCCGCGAGGCTCGCCGTCGTTCTTGAGCAGCACAGCCGCGTTCTCATCGAAGCGGATGTACGAGCCGTCCTGACGGCGGGTTTCTTTTCTCGCACGGACGACGACGGCCTTGACGACGTCGCCCTTCTTGACGTTTCCGCCAGGGATCGCATCCTTGACGGTGGCGACGATCGTGTCGCCAATTCCCGCGTAGCGCCGGCCTGAGCCGCCGAGCACGCGGATGCAGAGGATTTCCTTCGCACCGGTGTTGTCGGCGACGCCGAGCCGCGTCTCCTGCTGGATCATGTGTTATTTCTCCTGTCGTCGCGCCGGTTCTCGCTGTGCGAGCCTTGCCGAACGGATGGGGTTTGGGTGGCCTCGGGGGTCACTTGGCCTTCTCGATGATCTCGACCACGCGGAAGTGCTTGGTCGCGCTCAACGGCCTCGTCTCCATGATGCGAACGAGGTCGCCCACGTGCACCTCGTTGTTTTCGTCATGCGCCTTGACGCGCCTGGTGTGGGTGATGACCTTGCCGTAGAGCGGGTGCTTCCGGCGGTCCTCGACCTCGACGATGACGGTCTTGTCCATCTTGTCGCTGACGACGTAGCCCCGCTGCACCTTGCGGTGGCCGCGGACCGGAGCTTCGCCCTTGTTCTGCTCGCTCACTTCTTACCTCACTTCTCAGCCGCTGGCGCGGTGCGGGTTCCGAGCTCGCGCTCACGCTTGACCGTGTAGATGCGAGCGATGTCGCGACGGACTTCCTTGAGCCGGCCGCTGTCTTCAAGGCGGTGAGTCACCGCGGAGAAGCGCAGATTGAACAGCTCTTCCTTCGCTTCCTTAAGCTTTTCGAGGAGCTCGGCGTCAGTCAGGGCATCGAGCTCTTCGGTTGTGATTCCCTTGGCCATCACTCCCCCTCCTCACGGGTGACAAAACGGGTCTTCATGGGCAGCTTGTGCATTGCGCGAAGCATCGCCTCGCGGGCAAGCTCTTCGGAGACGCCGTCCATTTCGAACATGATGCGGCCGGGCTTGACGTTGGCCACCCACGTTTCCACCGGGCCCTTGCCCGAACCCATTCGCAGGCCGAGGGCCTTTTTGGTCAGAGGGCGGTCCGGAAAGATGTTGATCCAGATCTTGCCGCCGCGCTTGACGTGACGGGTCATGGCGATACGGGCCGCCTCAATCTGCCTGTTGGTCACGTAGGCGGGTTCGAGCGCCTGGATTCCGTACGAGCCGAAGGCCAGCCTCGTGCCGCCCTTCGACATGCCGCTGCGGGTGGGACGGTGCTGCTTGCGCCACTTGGTGCGACGAGGAATCAGCATGATCAGGCCTCCGATCCTGTGGTCGTCGGCTCCGCTGCGGGGGCTGCGGCCGCCTGCTGCTGGCGGTTTCCGCGGCCCTGGCGTTCGCGGCGGGGACCGCCGCGGCGGTCTCCGCGGCCGCGGCCGCGAGGCGATTCGGCGAGCGAGCGGTAGTACTCCGCGTCCGTGACGTCGCCGCGATAGATCCACACTTTCACGCCGATGCGGCCGAAGGTGGTGCGGGCCTCGTAGAAGCCGTAGTCGATGTTGGCGCGAAGCGTGTGCAGGGGCACGCGGCCTTCGCGGTAAAACTCCGAGCGCGACATTTCGGCGCCGCCAAGGCGGCCCGAACACTGGACGCGAATGCCCTTGGCGCCCGCGCGCTCAGCGGACTGGATGCCCTTGCGCATCGCGCGGCGGAAAGAGACTCGCGAGGCAAGCTGCTCTGCGATTC
>CAJPTB010000082.1 GCA_905373325.1 uncultured Ancrocorticia sp. | reverse complement strand
CCAAACTGGTTCGGCCCCGCCTTCATTCACAGCCCGTGTGTGCCGGCCCGACCAGCGTTTCGGCCCGACTTCGGCCCGGCGTGCGTGAGCCGACCCGCCTATCCAGCCCCGGCACGGCACGAGCCGCTTTCGCAGCTCGCCTCCCGCTCGCCGGCGCTTGCCGCGCAGGAGGAGCGGGAGGGAGGCTTTTAGCCGCCCGTCGCCGTGGGCGCGACCGTCGGCACATCAGTTGGGGGCGGCGTCGTCGGGTTGTTGTGAGTGGGGCTCTCCGTCGGCTGTTGGATGTTCGTCGTGTACTTGCCGACTTGAAGAGTGACGTTGCCCGCGCCGTCGGTCTTTCTGCCGATGACCTTCCCGTCTTCGGCCTCGGAATAGACCGGAACGTAGGTCACGTTCACCTTGTATCCCGCGTTTTCGAGCTTCTTCTGCGCCTCTTCGGCCGAAAGATTCGAAACGTTGGGAATGTCCGAGTCGCCGCCGCCGGAGACCTTGATGTCCACGCTCGACCCTTCTTCGACGGACTCGCCCGCTTCGGGCGACGTCGAAACGACGGTGCCGCTCGTGGCTGAGTTGCCACTCGAATTGGTGATCTTACCCACCTTCAAGCCGGCTCTGTCAAGCTTCCTCTTCGCCTGGTCGAGGCTTATTCCGGTCACGTCGGGGACGGTGATCTCGGAGTTGCCGGACGAGAAGTGGACGGTGATCTTCTCCCCCTTGCTCACCGTCGATCCGGGGGAAGGCGACGAGCTGACGAACTGGCCGGCCTTGACCGTGTCAGAAGCCTGGTCGCTGCCCTTGACGAAAACGAGCCCTTCCTCCTCAAGCGCCTTCTTGGCCTGCTTTTCGGTCATGCCGGTGAGCTTGGGAACGGTCACCTTGTCGGTGCTGTCGGCGGACGCCGTGTTCGTTGGCTTCGGGTCGGGGCTGTCGCCCGAAAACAGCGCGTAGAGTCCGATGACGGCGGCCATGGCGAGAAGGACTCCGGCGATCCACATCATCTGGCGGTTTCGCCTGCTGTTGTTCGTCCCACCGGAGCCTACGGCCGGCTGAACGCCCGTTTGCCCCGAGGAAATGACGGGGGCCGAGGTCGAAGTCCGCGGAAGCGCCGTCGTCGCCTGAGTGGCGGGGGTCGGCGGATTCACGGGCATTGGCACGGTCTTCATGGCCGCCGTGACGGCGGGGGCGTTGACCCCCTCGCCGCGGGCCGCCGAAAGAAGGTCGCTCCTGAACTCCGCGGCGTTTTGGTAGCGCTCATCGCGATTCTTGGCCAGGGACTTCATGACGACCCGGTCGATCGTGTCCGGGATGTCGGGGAACATCTCCGAGGCCGGCTTGGGCGCTTCGGAGACGTGCTGGTAAGCCACAGCCACCGCCGAATCTCCGGTGAAGGGAGGCTTCCCGGTCAGAAGCTCGTAGAGAAGGCAGCCGGTCGAATAGAGATCGGACCGGGCGTCGACGACCTCGCCGCGAGCCTGCTCTGGCGACAGGTATTGCGCGGTTCCCACAACCGAGTTCGTCTGGGTCATCGTGGCCGCGGAGTCGGCGATGGCTCGCGCGATGCCGAAATCCATGACCTTGACTTTGCCGTCCGGTGTGAGCATCACATTGCCGGGCTTGATGTCCCTGTGGATGATGCCTTCGTGGTGCGAGTACTCGAGCGCCGAAAGGACGCCCGTGACCACTTGCACCGCTTCTGCGATCGGAACGGGCTCCCCGGTCGTCAGAAGGGAGGCGACGGTGCGTCCCTTGACGTACTCCATGACGATGTAGGGCAGCGAGATCTCGTGCCCGGTGGCCGTTGTGACCGGGGATTCGCCGGTGTCGTAGACGGCCACGATCGACGGATGGTTGAGCGCGGCGGCGGATTGGGCCTCGCGCCTGAAGCGCGCAAGGAACAGAGGGTCCGCAGCCAGGTCCGTGCGCAGGATTTTGATGGCAACCGTTCGTGACAACCGGGTGTCGTAGCCCAGGTGGACCTGGGCCATGCCTCCGCGTCCGATGAGATCGCCGATCTCATAGCGGCTGCCCAAGATGCGGGGGATGTCAGTCACGCCGTCACCTTTCTCTCGCAGTGATTGTGGATTGGGGACGCCGTCATCATGAGGACCCCAAGTACGCTTGTATGACTTTTCGTGCGATGGGCGCGGCCACCGAGCCGCCGTCGCCGTTCCATCCGGCGTTGCCCGAGTTCTCGACCACCACGGCGACGGCGATCTTCGGATCGTCGGCGGGCGCGAAGCTCACGAACCACACGTGCGGCGGCGTCGAGGCGTTGATCTCCGCGGTGCCGGTCTTTCCGGCGACCTTCACGCCCGAGATCGCGGCTCTGTGTCCCGTTCCCGATTCGACGTCGGCGACCATCATCTCCTGCATGTGCTTCGCCGTCGTCTTCGACATCGCACGCCCGAATTCCTTCGGTTTGGTGTTCGAAATGACGTCGAGGTCCGACGTGAGGGTCTGCTTGACGATGTGCGGTTCCATGACGACGCCGTCGTTGGCGATCCCGGCACCGATGAGGGCCATCTGCATCGGAGTGACCCGGATGTCCTGCTGGCCGATGCTGTCCATTGCCAGCGCGGATTTGCCGGAGGGCTCCGGGAACCGCGAGGAGCTGACTTTCTGCGGCGTCTCAAACGTCTTCCCGAAGCCGAACTTCTTGGCTTGTGCCATCATCTTCTCCCCGCCTACGTTGACGCCTCCCATTGCGAAAGGAGTGTTGCACGACTGGATGAAGGCCTGGCGCAGGGAGACGCGCCCGGACCCGTCCCCGCAGGAGCGCTCGCCGGGGTTGTCGATCTTGTGGGTCGTCCCCGGAGGGGTCCAGGTGTCGGGCGCGTCGACGATCGAATCGGGCGTGAGGTCCGAGTTCTCGAGCATCGCCGTGGCCGTGAGCATCTTGAACGTCGAGCCGGGGGCGTACTGGTCGCCTCCGATGGCGCGGTTGACGAGCGGGCGTGTTTTGTCTGTGCTCAGCTGGCTGTAAGCCGCCCTTGCGGCCTTCGAGTCGTGGGTCGCCAGCTGGTTGGGGTCGTAGGAGGGCGTCGAGACCTGGGCGAGGATCGCACCGGTCTTCGGATTGATGGCGACGACGGCGCCGCGCTGGTTTCCAAGGGCCTCGGCGGCGGCCTTTTGCGCCGCGGGGTTGAGTGTGAGGGAAACTGCGCCGCCCTTGCGGTGCGAGCCCGATATCATCTCTTGGATCCGCTGGGTGGTCAATGCCGAGTCGGACCCGCCGAGCACTCCGTTTTCTGCCCGCTCGATTCCCGTCATCGAATTGTGGGCGGTTGAAAAGTAGCCCGTGATGTGGGCGTAGGCGCTTCCCGCCTTGTACTCGCGTTGATACTTGTACGGATCGTCGACGGCGGTCGAGACCACGATGGATTCGCCGTCGACGATGATCGGGCCGCGTTCGGTTCCGTATTCTCGGTAGAGGGTCCGGGCATTGCGTGCGTCAGAGTTCAGCTTCGGCGCCTGGACGTACTGCACGTAAGTGGCCATGGTCATGAGCGCCAAGAACATGGCGAAGACAAGAGAGGCCATTCTGCGGATTGGACGATTCACAGTTTCACCACCTGCGTCTCAAGGGCGTCGTTCTTATTCGAGGAACTGTCTTTCTCCAGTTCGGGTATGGTCTTGAGGAAATCGTCCGAGGGAAGCGGGTCGGCGGTGGCCGGGCGCCTGGCCGAGTCGGATATGCGCAGAAGCAGGCCGATGATGATCCAGTTCGTCATGAGCGCCGAGCCTCCGTGTGCAAGGAAAGGCATCGCGAGTCCGGTGAGCGGGATGAGACGGGTGACGCCTCCCACGACGACGAAGCACTGGATGGCCACGGTGAAAGCAATGCCCGTCACCAGAAGCTTGCCGAAGCCGTCGCGGAGGACGACCGCGGTGCGCAGGCCGCGGACGACGATGATGAGGTAGATGCAAAGAAGCGCCAAAAGCCCGATCAAACCGATTTCCTCGGCGAAGGAGGCGATGATGAAGTCGGAGCTGGCCGCGTAAACCTTGTTGGGGTAGCCCTGGCCCAGACCGGTGCCGAACAATCCGCCCGAGGCCATGCCGAAAAGCCCCTGCACGAGCTGGAAGGATCCGTGGGCCGAATCGTAGACGTCCGAATCCAAGGCGTGCAGCCACACGGTGAAACGGGCCTGAACGTGGGAGACCTGGCTGACGATGACGGCGACGCCGAGGGCGGCGAGGAGGCCGCCGATCGCTATCCAGGAAACCCGCTCGGTCGCTACGTACAGCATGCCGACGAACAAGCCGAAGAAGAGGATCGCGGTTCCGAAGTCCTTCTCCATCACGAGGACGGCCATGCACGCTGCCCAGGCTGCGAGTATCGGAATGAAATGGCGGGCTTTCGGCCAGCGAATGCCCAAAAACTTCGGGCCCGCCAACGAAAGGTTGTCGCGTTCGGTGACGAGGTATCCCGCGAAGAACACGGCGAAGCAGATCTTGGCCAGCTCAGCCGGCTGGAAGGACATTCCGATGTTGATCCAGATGCGTGCGCCGTTGATGGTCCGTCCGAGCCCCGGAACCATCGGCAGCAGCAAGAGGACGATGCCCGCGATGAGGCTGGTCCACGTGAAACGGCGCAAGGTGCGATGGTTGCGCAAAACGATGACCGTGCCCACCATGAGGGCAATGGCGACGAAGGACAGGAAGAGCTGGTTCGAAGCGTGGTCGGTCTCCTCGGCGATGTCTACCCGGTAGATCATGGCGAGCCCCAGACCGTTGAGGGCGAGGGCGGCGGGGAAGAAAACCGGATCCGCGTAGGGCGCAAAACGTCGGACGACGACGTGCGCGCCCGCGGTGGTCAGGACGGTGACCAGGAAGATCTGGGGGAAGGAGGGCGGGAGGCCCGACTCTCCGACGCCCAAATGGACGAGGCAGTAGGCAGAAAGCCCTGAGAAGAGGGCCAAGCCCAAAAGGACCGCCTCCGGAAGGCGTCCGCTTCGTGGGGAAGTTTGGGTGACGACGCTCATGGATTGGCCCCCGGCGTCGGATTGGAAGTTTGAGCGGGCTGGCCGGGTTGCGCCGGCTGGTTCGACTGACCCGGTTGAACCGGCTGCCCGGGCTGCCCAGGTTGCCCAGGCTGTTCCTGCCCGGGCGCGGTGGGCGCTGGCGTCGTCGCCGAAGGACTCGGCGAGGGAGACGGGCTCGGAGTGCTGCGCTGGGCCCTGAGATTGGAAACCACGGCGCGGGCTTCGCCCAGCGAGCTGCGGGTGATCGGGGAGGACAGCCGTTCGCGGGCCACCGACGGAAGCTGCGAGACCGGGATGTTCGTCCGCTCGTAGACCGAGGAGAACGAGATCGGGCCGATGGATTCGGGTATCCCCCGGTAGATCGTCACCTTGCCGCCGTCGACCGCGACGTAGTACTGCCCCTGGGTCCAGCGATAGGCCGCGAACAGGCCCCCGAACACGATGGCCAGAACGGCGAAGACGACGGCGAGCCTCGCGGCGGCGCGCGAACGAGGCGGCTCTTCTGGCAACGCCTCCGATTCGTTTTCCGCCGTGTCTTTGACGGCCCTCTTCGAAGTCAAGGCTGCGGCCTTGGCCGCTGCGGACGTGCCGCCGCGGGTCGGCTTGCGGTAGTCGACCGCGGCCGAACCCACGACGATGGGATGCTGGCTGCGGGGCACCTCGTGGGTGCTCTTGTCGTCGACGACCTCTGCAAGCACCACGGTGACATTGTCGGGCGCTCCGCCCGCCAACGCCAGCTCGATGAGGCGTTCGCCGGCGTGAACGATGTCCATGCCCGCCAAAGTCGACTCAATCGTGTCGTGGGCCACCACGCCGAACAGTCCGTCGGAGCAGAGCAACCAGCGGTCGCCTGGAACGGCTTCCCGAATTGACTCGTCGATCTCGACGTCGCCGGGGGTGTCGCCGAGCGCTCGCATGATGACGTTGCGCTTCGGGTGGTTCTCCGCCTCTTCGGGCGTGATCTGGCCGTGGTCGACGAGGAACTGGACGAGGGTGTGGTCATGCGTGACCTGCGTGAGAACGCCGTCGCGCAAGAGGTAAGCCCGAGAATCCCCGATGTGGACCATTCCGAGCTTGTTGCTGGAACGCAGGAGCGCGATGCATGTCGTGCCCATTCCACCGAGCTCGGGGTCCGCTTTGGCGCGGTCGACGAGGTCTGTGTGCGCCTCGTTGACGGCCGTGCGCAGAAGCGGAATGAGGTCGTCTGCGCCGTAGACGTCGTCGTCGAGCGAGGCAAGATGCCCCACGGCGACGGAAGAGGCGACGTCCCCGGCGGCGGCTCCGCCCATCCCGTCGGCGAGGACAAGGAGATTGGGCGAGGCGTATCCGGCGTCCTGGTTGTTGGATCGAACCAGGCCGACGTCGGAGAACGCGGCGAATCGAAGCTGAATACCCATTAACGCAACTCCATGGTGGTGCGCCCGATGACGACGGGAACCCCCGGCCCCACAGGCGTGGGCGTGGTTATGCGCTTTCCTCCGATGTATGTGCCGTTGGTCGAATCGAGGTCTTCCACCCACCATTGGCCGCCCTCTTGGTAGAAGCGGGCGTGCCTGGAGGATGAGTAGGAATCGTCGAGCACGAGGGCGGAATCGGGTGAGCGTCCCACGATGATCTGAGAGGTTCCCAGCGGAAGCGACGTGCCGGTCAGCGGCCCCGCGGTCACGGTGAGTGCGGAGACGGTTGCCGGGGCTTGTTTCGCAGGCGTCTGGGGCTCGCGGCCCGACGACGCCTGCTTCCGGGGCTGCTGCGCGGCCTTCGAAGCCTTGGCGCGCCGTCCCTTGACGAGTGCGCGGCGATCGCGCACCTGGGTTCCGTAGACGTCGCGGCGCAGCGTGAAGACTACGGAGAAGACAAAGATCCACAGCAGGGCGAGGAAGCCCAGGCGAAGAAGTGTGAGGACTAGTGCGCTCATGCTGTTCCCGGTGAGTTCCAGAACATTATGTTTGTGCGTCCGATCGTGATCGTGTTGCCGTCCACAAGAGTGGCGGCCGTGATCTTGTGGCCCTCGACGAAGCTGCCGTTCGTGGAGCCGAGGTCAGTTGCGATGACGCCGTTGGGCGTCGCCTTGAGCTCGAGATGACGGCGGGAGATCCCTGTGTCGTCGACGGTGATGTCGCATTCGGACCCTCTTCCGATCACGGTGACTGCGCCGGTCAGGAGATAGCGGTCGGGGCCTATGGCGATGATCGGGTGGCCCGATTGGACCGACGAGGTCGCCGGCGCGACCGCGCCTCGTTTGATCAGGGCCTCGACCTGAAGGCTGCCGGATTTGAGGGTCTCGTCTGTGTCGAACGCGATCCGAACCGGGCCGAGGAGGGTGTAGTCCTGCTCCGTGGCGTAGGAGGTGACCGCCAAGGTGATCTCCTCGGTCAGGGCGTCCTCGCTCCATTGAGCCATCGTCTCCCGGTCTTTCGGCGAAAGCCGGATGACGAAGTCGTTCGGACTGATGATGCGGTCGCGGCTCATCGTGGCAGAGTTCGTATCCATCGCC